>CAKZRD010000017.1 GCA_937143345.1 uncultured archaeon | reverse complement strand
CTCTCTAGCATTTTCTCTATATTTTCGACTTTTTTGTATATTTTAGGTATTTTCGAAAGTCTTCTATATTGTAAAACATTGAATAAGATTAAAAAAATAATATAGATTAAAATAGCAATCCCTATACCTTGGATGAGATTTACAATAAACGAAAATTCAGGGATATTTTTAATATACGAGATAATCTCTGATGAAATATTTTTTACTGTTTCTTTTTCATCCATTATTTTTTTTATGAAGAAAGCTTTATAAGTTATTCGCTTTTTTGTGTTTTAGGGCTCTGTAGCTTAGTGGTAGAGCGCCGCTCTCATAAGGCGGAGGTCGCGAGTTCAATTCTCGCCAGAGCCATCTGGCTTTAATCAATAGATTTATTTAAAAAGATTTATAAAACAAACCACCAATATTATTTATATGAAAAGTTATATAAAAAAAAGAGAGGTTATTTTCCCCTTTAAAAAATATGAAAATTTTAGAAAAATTTTTTGCATTTTTCTTTTATTTATCTTCTTTTTTTCTTTGTCTTCCGGAGAGGAAATTTACAGTCAAATAGAAGGCAGAATAAATAATCTTTCTTCGTCTTTTTTTATTTTTAACGAGGATAGTTGTTTTGTTGAAAATAACGACTCTTTTGATTTTGAAAGTCCGCCAATTCCTAACAGCCATGTTTCTTTTTATTCTGTCGTAGGTAATAAAAATCTTTCAATTGATTGCTGGAACCCAAAGAATTCTTTTTTAAGAAATTTAAGTTTGGTCTACAAAATTGTTCCTCCAGAAAATGAAACAGGAAATCTTTATTTTTACTGGGATCCATCTTCTTTTTTTATTTCTTCAATACCTCAATCAAGGTTGAATGTTTTTTTATTTGATATTCTTACAGGACAGAAAATTAATTTAAGCGCACAATCATCTGTTTTTTTTTCTAATTCACAAATAGAAAGAAATTTTATTTTAGAAACAAAGTATGAATGGTGTGGTGATAATATAGTTAATTTAAACGAAAATTGCGACGGACAAAATTTAAGTGGTAAGACCTGTATTTCATTAGGATTCAGAGGAGGTAATTTAGGATGTAATCTGAATACTTGTAGATTTAATTTGACAGAGTGTTATAATGAACAAGGAGAAAAGATAAAAGATGATGGGAGTATTTTATCGGGAGGAGGGGGGAGTGGTCCTACCACGAACAATCTTTGTAATGATGAGTGTATTTTAGGTAAGAGAAAATGTGTTTTAAATGATAGTTTTATGGTTTGTGGAAATTTTGATAATGATAGTTGTAGCGAGTGGGGCAGAGAAGAGAAATGTTTGGGCGTTTCTTCTCTTTGTAAAGAAGGGTTTTGTTATGAGTGCTTAACAGATAGAGATTGTAAAGAAGGTTTTTGTATAAACGGTAAGTGTGAAAATAATTGTGGAAAAAGTTGTAAAGAACTTGGTTTAGAGTGTGGAAGGTATTTTTTTTGTGGAAAATTATTAGATTGTGGTAATTGTTCTTCAGGTTTTTGTAAAAAAGGAGTTTGTTCAAATATACCGGAAGATGGTTATAAGATGAAAGAAGCAATATGTGATCCTAATTATATATGTTCTCCTTGGTCGGATTGTAATGTAGAATTTGATTTTGAAAATATGATATTGGGAAAAGATTGGTTTAAGGGAAAAAAAGAAAGAATTTGTTTTGATAAAAATAGATGTTACTCTACAGTAAAAGAAAAAGAAGATTGCATTATTAAGAGAGAGATTTTTATTAAAAAAGTTAGTATTTGTGGAAGTGAGTATATAGAAGTTTATGATAAAAAAACAAATGCTCTTTTAGCAAGGTTAAGAGATTCCAGGTATTCAACAAAATCTTTAATAGAGGTTTTTTTACTTCCTAAAAATTTAATTTTTTGTGAAGAAGAGAGGGAAAGTTACAACCTTTCTTTATTTGAAAGAGTAATGCTATCTTTAGATTTTAGAAAAATTTTTAATATAATAAAATGAGGGAAGATGTTAAGAGGTTTATTGAGCAGGCTGTTCAGAACGGAAAAGACAAAAAATATGTCAGAGATTTTCTTTATGGGAAAATAAAGGATTTAGAGGTAGTAAGTGCTTTGGAATATTATGACAAGCTAAAAAATTCTAAAACGAACAAGTTTTTTTCTTTTTTTATTTATATTAAGGGTTTTTTAAGGTTTATTTCTATTTTTCTTTTTTATTTGTTTTTGAAGTTAGTAGTTTCTCTTAAAAAATTAATCGGTAAAAAGGAGGAAAAAGAGATAAAGAAGATAGAGGAATTAGACAAAGAAAAGAATTATTTGAAAGATTTTTTTAAAAAAATTAGTAATTGGTTTAAGAAGAAGTCTAAGAGAGAGAAAAGAAATTTTATTCTTTTAAGTTTGTTTTTTTCTATTCTTTTTTTAACTTTTGTATATGCGAATTTTTTTTATTACAAGAAATGTGATAATAAAACTTGTTTTATGGATTTGACTAAAAATTGTGATAGGGCAATGTTTGAATCAGAGGATTTTATTTTTTTAGTTAGCAGGATTGAAGGAAGGGGGTTAAATAACTGTTATTCAAATGTTATTTATTTTGATAAAGAAAATAAGAAAAAGATGGAAATGAAATGTGTTTTACCTCTCGGGCAAAGTTTTCTTCCTTATTCTAACATAGAGTTTTGTTCAGGGGAATTAAGGGAATTTATTCAAGGGAAAATATTATCGGAATTAGAACAATCGGTAGGTCAGAACATCTTTGAATTAAATAATTTTTTCAAAAAGTAATATGGATTCAATTTTAAGTTTAATTTTTATTTTTCTTATCGTTCTTTTAGTTTCTTTCTTTTTTAAAATTTTGAGACAACCATTAATTGTTTCTTATATAATTGCAGGAATATTGACTGGACCTTTATTTTTTAACATTATTTCTAAGGAAAGCCCTTTGTTAGTTTTTTCTGAGTTCGGAATTTCTTTTTTGCTTTTTATGATAGGGCTTAATTTAAATCCTTCTGTAGTAAGAGAGGTTGGAAAAGTTTCCTTTGTTACTGGAATTGGACAAATTTTTTTCACGTCGTTGATAGGTTTTTTTATTTGCAGATTTTTGGGTTTTTCGTTTGTTTCTTCTTTATACATTTCGATAGCTCTAACTTTTTCTTCTACAATTATTATAATGAAACTTCTTTCAGATAAAGATGCATTAGAAAAACTTTATGGAAGAATCTCTATCGGTTTTTTAATAGTCCAAGATTTAGTTGCCGTTATAATTTTAATATTAGTTTCTTCTTTTACAAAATCATCCAGTGCTTTCGAAGTTCTCACTTTAATTTTCATTAAAGGGTTTCTTGTTTTCTTCTTGCTTTTTTTATTCGGAAAATATATTTTGTCTAAGATGGAAAATTTTTTAGCAAGTTCACAAGAATTTCTGTTTTTATTCTCAATTGTTTTTGGTTTAGCTATTGCCGGTTTGTTTAATTATATTGGTCTTGGTTTAGAGGTTGGGGCATTAATTGGGGGCGTTGTTTTTTCTCGTTATTCTTTTAGTAGAGATGTCGGAGCAAAATTAAGACCTTTAAGAGATTTTTTTCTTATTTCTTTTTTTGTTCTTTTGGGTTCTTCTATGAATTTAACTAATCTTTCTGGTTTGTTTTGGCCAACAATAATTTTTTCTTTGTTTATTTTAATAGGGAATCCTCTTGTTGTGCTTGCTTTAATGGGATATCTTGGATATAGTAAAAAAACCTCTTTTATGGCAGGTTTAACTGTAGCGCAGATTTCAGAGTTTTCTTTGATTTTAATTGCTTTGGGTGCTAAAAAAGGCCATATTATTTTAGAGAAGATAGGTGGAGAATTTATCCACATTCCTTCTTTAGTTACCTTAGTTGGTTTAATAACAATAGCAGGTTCAAGCTATATGATAATGTATTCTGAGAAAATTTTTTCTTTTTTGGAAAAGCCATTGTCTTTCTTTGAAAGAAAAAACTTGAAAGAAAAGGAATCTGAAAAAAAAGAATTCTTTGATTATGTTTTAATTGGTGAGAACAGAGTGGGTTTTGCTATAATGCAAAATTTTCTCAATAAAAAAAAGTATTTAATAGTAGACTTCAATCCTGTAAGAGTTAAAAAACTTCTTTCAAAAAAAATAAATTGTGTTTATGGAGATATTTCTAATTCTGCTTTTATAGAAGACCTTTATTTAGATAAATCGAAGATGATTGTTTCTACTGTTCCGGATATTGATACTAATTTGATGTTAATTTCTAAAATAAGAGAGAAAAATAAAGACTCAATAATTGTTGCTGTATGTAATAAGGTTTCAGAAGTTTCTTCTTTATATAATGTTGGCGCGGATTTAGTTATTGTACCGAATATAACAGCAGGCGAAAGATTAGCTAAAATTATCGAGTCTTTTGATTTAGATAAGAAAAAATATAAGGAATTTACAAAAAAGCAAATGAAAGATTTTAAAATAAGATTAAATTATTAGGTTTTACAAATTTTTTTTAACATTTGATAGAGAAAACATAAATTTTTTTCTAATAAACGAAATAAAATAGGATTTTAAATCTTCGCAAGAGATCGTCATTTTAAGTTTATATAACCATACATGATAAAATTATCAATGTAGAAAAAATTAAAATTTATATTCTTCTGTTCTATTGACATCTTCTTTTTTTTAAGAGAGGTTTGCCAAATTGAATCTATTTTCCTTCTGTATAATTCCAAGTAATAATGGCTTGTCTTTTTCTTTTATCAATTTATCAGAAATATGCTTACAATCATCAAAGCACTAATAATATCAATTCTATTTTTAATCTGCATATCAAAATTTATAAGGTCTTAATTTAAATTCCCCTCAGAATCAAGAATAAATATAGTTTTATTTTATTAATATCATTTCCTCTTCACTTCTTTCTTTTCAGGCTGAACTATTTTTATATGCAATTCCTTTAATTGTAAATCAGTGACTTCCGAAGGTGCATTCAACATAATTTCTTTTCCGTCAGAATTTTTAGGAAAAGCAATAACATCCCTAATTGAAGGAGTATTAAGAATTAATTGAAGTAACCTATCTAACCCGATAGCAATTCCACCATGAGGTGGAGCACCAAACTTCAAAGCATCTAATAAGAACTTAAATTTTCTTTCCTGTTCTTCCTTGTTAATTTGCAAAATTTCAAAAACTTTCTGCTGAATTTCGGCATCATGAATTCTAATACTCCCTCCGCCAATTTCTACTCCATTCAAAACGAGATCATAAGCTAAACTTCTAGCTTTTTCTGGATTTTTCTTGAAATCTTCCATATTGGGAGAAGTAAAAGGATGGTGATTCGCTACATATCTCCCTGATTCTTTATCATACTGAAATAACGGAAAATCTACAACCCATAAAAATGAAAATTCCTTAGGATTATTTTTATCTTTTCTCATATCGGGCTTATCGCTATTGTGTTTTTTCATAGCTTCTTCGTAAGTCATTCTTGGAAATGGGGTATGTATATTAACATTCAAAATCTC
The DNA here is from genome assembly GCA_937143345.1 of uncultured archaeon. Lineage (GTDB taxonomy): Archaea > Nanobdellota > Nanobdellia > Pacearchaeales > GW2011-AR1 > CAKZRD01. The sequence continues at coordinate 25,558 of CAKZRD010000017.1, read as the reverse complement.
TTTCCAAATTTTCTTTATTAGCCCCTCTATTAAAATAAAAATATCTTCTTGAGAAATAAAAGACATTTCAATATCTATCTGTGTAAATTCAGGCTGTCTGTCTTTTCTTGCATCCTCATCTCTCAAACATTTTGCAATCTGAAAATATTTTTCCATTCCAGCAACCATTAGGAGCTGTTTGAATAGTTGGGGAGATTCTGGTAAAGCCCAAAATTTTCCAGCCTCTATTCTTGAAGGAACAATAAAGTTCCTTGCTCCTCCAGGAGTATATTTTACAAGCATAGGAGTCTCAAATTCATTAAACCCGTTAGAATACATGTATTCTCTTATTATTTTTATTATTTTGCTTCTAGTTAGAAGATTATTCTGCATCTCTTTTCTTCTCAAATCCAAATACCTATACTTTAATCTTACTTCTTCTCCTAATTCTTTAGCATCAAGTTCAAACGGCAAAACAGGACTTAAAACCAGTATTTTTAAATCCTGAATCTGCAATTCAATTTTTCCGGTAGAGATATTTGGATTTTCTGTTCCTTTAGGCCTCAAAGAAACCTTTCCAATAATTTCAATGCTACTCTCTTTTGAAACATTTTTTGCCAATCCTATATCTTTATGGTTACCAAAAATAACAGTTTGAATAATTCCAGAAATATCTCTTACATCTAAAAAAACAACCCCGCCTTGATTTCTTACAGTATCAATCCATCCATTAATCTTTACTTCTTTTCCAACATCTTTTTCACTTAAACTTCCTATCATGCTTCTTTCCATAATCAGCATAAAAGACCAATATTTTTAAGTTTTGCTACATATATTTTATTGGAAGGAATAATAATGTGGCTTAGGTATTTAATCTATTGGTCGTTATTTTTACAATGATAAAAGAGCTGTTTAAAAGTATTTTTGAAAGAAAGGGGAAAAAGAGATTAGAAAAGTTAAACTTCTTCCCAAATATTTTAAGTTTAAAGAATTAAAAACAATTTGCATGTATTTAAACATAGGAAAATTTCAATATTGTTTATTAATCAGAACGCTGCTAATATTGAGATTAATATTTTAAGACAAGCAGTTTATTGCAGATGGATTTTGAGAGGAAGAAGATAAAGATATCTATTGTTAGGTTGTTATTGAATTCAAGAAGTTTGCAGATAATAAAGGGCTGACATATGTTTATTCTAATGTTTATGGAGATATTTGCTACATTCAAGTCATTTATATTTTTTGTTATGCTTTTTTTTGTATCTTGGTTTTCAGAATCTTAAAATTAATCTTTTTGTTGTTAGTTTCATTTATTTTTGAAGGTCTAAAGTAGTTCTATTGGCATCTTCTTTTGTTTTTTTAAGAGGGGTTTGCCCAATTGAATTTATTAGTTTTTTAGTTTCATTATAATTGTCTATTAGCGGATTCATTAGTTTGGACATTGTTCCATGTATATTATCTAAATCTTTTTGTATTAATTTTGTGTTTGATTCGAATTCGCTTATTTTTCCAATTAGTGCTCTTTGTAAATAATCGAAGTTATCCTCTATTCTTTTTAATCTTTCTTTTAAATTTTCTATCTCTTTTTCAAGATAAACATTTTGTTTTTTTATATTATTTAATTCATTAGAAATTTCCCTTATTTTTTTTGCTATAATCTGTTCAATAATCTCTGTTGTAGTTTCTACTGATGTGTTTTGATAAGAGTAGTAATTTTCTTCAGGAACAGAATATTCGCTACTGCTTACTTGATAATTACTTTGAACAGGTATGTCGTTAGTCGTTTGTGGGGCTTGGCTCATCGCCTCTTTTATTGTCGCATGATTTATTGCATCATTTATTTCACTTACAGAAAAACCTTCTTCTTGCATTAATGAAAAAATTTGATTATCTGTTTTTTCCTCATTCTTTAATTGAAGATATCTTTCTAATGCATCCATGATTATTTATCTTCTTTTAGATTTAAATATTCTTCTAAATCTTTTTTTCTTATAAATTCAAGAGGTTGAAAATCCTTAAGCATTCTTTCTATTAAGATTAAATCTTCTTTTTTTACAAATTTTGTTGTTTCTTCAAATACAGATTCTGTTTTTCTTTTTAATTTTTCAAGTTTAAAATTTATATCGATATTTTCTTTTTCTATTTTTTCAACTTTCTCATCTATTTCTTCTTTTAATTCAATTAAACTCCTCGCTACTAAGTTTATTTTTTCTTTCAAGGAATTGATTTTTTCTTCTAGCGAAGTTATAAAAATACCTATGTCATAATATGCCTCTTGACCCGAATTTTCCATTTTTTCTATAATCTTTTTTAATTTAAATAGTTTCTCATTATTATAGGAAACTTTTTATAACTCTTTTTACTTTTAATTTTATGATATTCAAAGACAACTCTGTTTTCTCAACAGAAGTTTTAAGGATTGAAGGGGAAAATGTTCTTTTTATTAATTTCTTAGGGGCGGATTTTGTTCCTTCTTTAATAAACTCTCCGGATTTGATGGCAAGAGTTATTGATATATTATCTAGTAATAGGAATGTTTCGAGGATGGTTTTTGTTCAATATAAAAACTATAACTTCAATTTTGAGCAATTAAAAATGCTAAACGAAATCTCTGAATTTTATGATTATTTAATGAAAAAAGAGAATATTTTATCCAGCAAAAAACTTTCTTTTTTTAAAGATTCACAAAGAGCCTTTAATTTTATTTCTAATTTTTTAGTTAATTATCTAAAAAAAGATCCTGTTTTTGCTTTTAAGATTTTGAAGGAAGAGATAAATTTTGTTGAAAATTTCGACGAAAAATATTATACTTTTTTAGAAACTATTTTGTTGAAAATGGAAAATCTTTCTCTTATAAAAAAGATAAAACCGCTGTTAGAAGATCCTTCTTATAAAGGGAGAAGTATATATTCTAAGATTTTTTATCCAGAAATAATCCCAAATTTTGTTTTTACTAGGCTTGTTTCAAAAATACCAGAAGAAGCAGAGATTGTTGATGAATATAAGATAGGAAACGATTTTGATGAGTCTTCTGTTACAATAATAAAGGATAAAGAGAATGCAAGATATCTTTATCATCTTTCTCCACCAGAATATTCTCTAAAAGAAGCACACCAAATTCTTCTTAATTCAGCTAAGCAAGTTTTAGCAGAACACAAACCAACAACAGAAGAATTTAATGATTTTGAAAGAACAAGACAAGTTTTTTTTAATGTTGCAAGAGATTTATTAAAAGATTTGTCTTCTTCACAAAATATTTTTTTAAGTTTTTCCGAGCTTGATGTTTTAGCTTCTATTTTGGTTAGGCATACAATAGGTTTCGGTATTTTAGAAATTATTTTACAAGATGAAAATGTTCAAGATATTTTAATAAACTCTCCAACTTCTGCTTCCCCTATTTTTATTAAACATAATAAATTTGATGAATGTTCTTCCAATATTTTTGTTTCTTATGAAGATGTTGAATCGTGGGCGGCGAAATTTAGAATGCTTTCAGGAAGAGCACTTGACGAAGCACACCCAATTCTTGATTGTTCTCTTAATTTAGAAAAAGCTAGTGCAAGAGTTGCAATTGTTCAGAATCCTCTTTCTTCTAGTGGGATTTCTTATTCTTTAAGAAGGCATAGAGATAAGCCATGGACTTTGCCATTATTTATGAAAAATAAAACTTTAAACGGATTGGCAGCAGGATTGCTTTCTTTTTTAATTGACGGAGCAAGAACAATTTTAGTTGCAGGGACTAGAAGCTCTGGAAAAACCTCTCTTTTAGGTAGTTTAATGTTAGAAATAATGCCAAAGTATAGAGTGATTACAGTGGAAGATACACTAGAACTTCCAATAAAATCATTAAAGAAGCTTGGGTATGATGTTCTTTCTATGAAAGTAAGAAGCGCTTTAACTGGGGAAACAAATGAAGTTTCAGCAGAAGAAGGGATAAGGGCATCTCTTCGTTTAGGAGATTCTGCTTTAATTGTTGGTGAAATTAGAAGTGAAGAAGCAAAAGCTCTGTACGAAGCGATGAGAGTCGGTGCATTAGCTAATGTTGTCGCAGGAACAATTCATGGTGCTTCTCCCTATGGTGTTTTTGACAGGGTTGTTAATGACTTAAAAGTCCCAATAACTAGTTTTAAAGCTACAGATTGTATTTTAGTACTCAATCCAATAAAAACTCCGGGAGGCCTCCAATCTGTTAGAAGACTTCTTCAAATAAGTGAAGTAAGAAAACATTGGACAGAAGATCCTTTGGAAGAAGGAGGTTTTATTGATTTAATGAAATATGATGTTGAAAAAGACATTTTACTTCCCTCAGATGATTTAATTAACGGCGATTCTGAGATAATAAAGTCTGTTGCTTCAAGAGTGAAAGGGTGGGCCGGAAACTGGGATGCTGTCTGGAATAATATCTTGTTAAGACAAAAAATGAAAGAAGAACTTATCTTTTTAGCAGAAAAAACACAAAATAAAGATTTTTTAGAAGCAGAATTTGTTGTTAAAGCAAATAATTCTTTTCATGAAATATCAGAAAAAGTAAGAAAAGAAACAGGGGATTCTTCAGAAGATATATTTTCTCTTTGGAAAGAGTGGTTGGAAAAAGAGGCGAGGAAGTTTAATTTGAAATAGAAGAGTTTATTAAGCTTTTTTCTCTTAAAAAATAAAAGAGGAAAATGGAAGATTATAAGAAAATTTTTAGTGAATATGATAAAAAATTAAAATCAAGTATAAGCTCTTTTAATGGAAAAGATTATAGTTCGTCTTACTTGGAATTTATAAAAAGCTATGATATTCCTCTTTCTTCTTATGAAAGATGGTGTAAGGCATTAGGAAATATTGTTAGAGTCAACCCTTCAAAAAAAGAAAAAGAAAAAATTCAAAAATTTATCGATAGAGCGCATTTGAATATTACTCCTACAGAAGCTTTATCTTTTTCATTTATATCGTTCTTTTTAGTATTTTTTCTTGGATTTTTTTTCATTTTAGGTTATTGGAATCTTTTTACTACAGGGAGTTTTGAGGAATTTCCCTTTGGTTTGCTTTTATTGGTTCTTTTTTCTTCAATTTTTCTTTTTTATTTTACTTATGGGATGCCTGAAAGACTAGCATTATTATGGAGATTAAAGGCAAGCAACCAAATGGTCCCGGCAATTCTTTATATCGTTATTTATATGAAAAATACTTCTAATTTCGAGAAAGCAGTTGCTTTTGCAGCCGAACATTTAGATCCACCACTATCTTTAGATTTTAGAAAAATTTTTTGGGATGTTGAAATTGGAAAGTATAAGAATGTTAAAGAAAGTGTTGATGCATATTTAGAGAGTTGGAGAGGTTATTCTTTAGAATTTATAGAAGCATTTCAATTGATTGAATCAAGTTTATACGAGCCTTCTGAAGAGAGAAGAATTTCTTTTTTAGAGAGGGCTTTACAAGTTATTCTTGATGGAGTTTATGATAAAATGCTGAAATATACGCACGAAGTTAAATCTCCTCTGACTAATATCTATATGTTGGGAATTATTCTTCCTACATTATCTTTGGCAATAATACCTCTTGCTTCCGCAATGTTGCAAGAATCTATAACGTGGTTTCATTTATTTTTTATTTTTAATCTTCTTATACCTTTTATGGTTTTTTATTTAACTTGGAATGTTGTTAGTAAAAGACCTGGTGGTTATGGAAGTACAAATTATTTAGAAAAAAACCCTCTTTATTATCAATACAAAAGTAAAAAACCTTACATCAAAGCATTTTTTTTAGTTTTTCCATTGTTTTTAATAGGGATTATTCCTTTAATTTTTTTATATACTCCTATTTATGAATGGGTTGGTTTAGAGAGCAAGGATATTTCTTTAGAAAAAATTGGTTTAAGAATGTTCGGTCCAAATTCTGGACTATTTGGTTTTATAGAGAAAGAAGGAAGTTTAATTGGTCCCTTTAGTTTTATTTCTGTTATTTTTTCTTTATTTTTAACTCTTTCAATTGCGCTATTTTTTATTATTTCATTTAAGGAGAAAACGAAGGAATTAATTAAAGAAAGAGAAAAATATTCAGAAGTAGAGGAAAGTTTTACATCCTCTCTGTTTCAATTAGGAAATAGGCTTGGTGATGGGCTTCCTGCAGAAATTGCTTTTGGGAAAGTTGCTCAAACATCTAAAGGAACATCTAGCGAAGGATTTTTCTTGGCTGTTGAACAAAATATAACTTCGTTAGGAATGTCTGTTAAGGACGCAATTTTCGACGAAAGAAGAGGAGCAATTATTTTTTACCCTTCTTCTTTAATTGCAATTTCAATGAGAATTTTAGTTGAATCAGTTAAGAAAGGTTTGCAAATAGCTGCAAGAAGTTTGATTTCTATTGGAGATTATGTTAAAAATGTTAAAAAAATAAACGAGAGAATGAAAGATCTTTTAGCAGAAATTATTTCAGATATGAAGTCAAATATGACTTTTTTAGCACCAATGCTTTCAGGAATTATAATCGGTCTTTCAGTTATGATAACTTCTATTTTAATGATATTAAATAGCTTCGTTTCTAATTTAGGTAATCAAGGAACACTATCTATAACTGGGAGTATCCCTGTAGGTCTTTCAACTATAGTAAACATTTTTAAGGTAGAAGAAATGATTCCACCTTTCTGGCTTCAAGTTGTTATAGGTCTTTATCTTATAGAGATAATATTTATTTTAACCTCGACGTTAGTGTCTATAAAATTTGGGCAAGATAATTTAGAAAAAACTTATGAAACAGCTTTAAATTTGCAAAAAGGAATTATTTTTTACTTTTTTGTTGCTTTATTTTCGATAATTATTTTATCTTTAGTGGCAAGCTTTGTTTTAAGAGGAGTTGTTATTAGCATATAAAACAATTATGAATTTATTAAGATTATTTTTTATTCTTCTTTCAAACCCACACTCTCTTTTTTTAAAAATTCAAGAATATTAACAGATTTCGGAAAGATGGAAATTTAAAGTTTTATTATTCTTTTAATGGAGAATAAATTTTTAAATTTTAAATATTATATTTTTTTATGGATTATGGTTTTCCTGAAAGAAGAAAAACGAGAAAAGATTTAAAATTTAAAAGAAAGTATCGAATATATAAAAAAGGCGGGGATTTTAGAGAAAAAGAACTAAAATGAGATTTGAAATTTTCTTTTTTATTTTTCTTCTATTATTTGTTGCTTCTTTTCAAGATTTTAAAAGGAGGGAGATTGACTATTGGTTAAGTATTTTTATTCTCTTTTCAGGTTTCATTTTTTTGATTTCTGAGGCGTTATTTTACAAAGAGATTTCTTATTTAGTTAATTTTTCTTTTCTTTTGATTTTTGTTTTTTTTGTTTCTTTATTGTTGTATTATGGGAAGATTTTTTCAGGCGGAGATTGCAATCTTCTTTTTTCTTTAACTCCTTTTTTCGTTTCAATAAATTTTTTTAATTCTTTTAATAATTTTTTATTTTTTTTAGTTTGTCTTTTTGTTTTAGGTTCTTTTTATGGGTTTTTTTGGTCTTTTGGAGTTTTTTTAAAAAATTTTAGCAAAGTTAAAGATAGTTTTTTTTCGACGAAAAATTTGATTTTTTTTTCTCTTGGCTTTCTTTTTTTAGTTTTGTCTTTTTTCTTTAATGATTTTTTATTAATTTTTATTATCTTTTTTTTTCTTTTTTTTAGTTATGTTTTTCTTTCTTTAGAGAAAGAACTCTTTGTTAAAGATGTTTTAACAACCAAATTAAGGGAAGGAGATTGGTTAGAAAAAGACATTAAATTGAATGGGAGATTAATCAGGAGTTCTTTTGAAGGACTTGAAAAAGAAGAAATTTCCTTTCTGAAGAAGAATCTAAAAAGAGTTAGAATAAAAGACGGGATTCCTTATGGTTTTGCTTTTTTTATTTCTTTTATTGCTTTTTATTTTAAAGATTTTATTATGGAATTCTTGCTTTTAATTTTAATAGGTTAGTTTTTTCCTTTTGAACTTTTTGTTTTTTTTCTATTTTAAGAATTTGTTGAAGATTTTTTAACTCTTCTTCAGGAGCTTTTTTTCTTTCTTTTTCTCCCCCATAAAGGGGAATAACTTCTATTAAAGCGTGAGAAAAAATTTTTGTAGGGTTTATTTTTATTTCTAAAGGATTAAATTTTGATTTTATTTTCGAGGCTATTTTTTTTGCAAGTGAAAAAGATTTTTTAGGGATTTTTTCTATTTCAAGGTGTTTTTTAGGTACAATAAGAGTATGGCCTTTGCTTAACGGATTTATTTCTAAGACAGCAAGATTTTCTTTATCTTCATAAATAATGTAAGAAGGAATTTTTTTGTTCACTATATTACAAAAAATACATTGACCTTCTGTTTCTTCTTTGTAGATTATTGAGTTTTCTTCAAGAAATTTTTCTAATTCTTCGTTAGTCATTGACAAAATTTTTTCTTTTATAAAATCTCTTTGATCTTCTGGAAAATCTTTTAGGTGGAGAAGAAGTTTTTCTTTTATTTTTTCGGCTTGTTCATTAGTCATCATAAAATTTTAAATATTTGTTTATTTAAAAATTATTCTAATTTTTATTCAAAAGTTTTTTTAAATTTTAATGAGTAAACTTTATATAAAATTTTTTTATTAAAATGTCTATTCTAATGCTCTTCTATAATCTATAACATCTATTGAAGAAACCCCTTCTATTTTTTTCAAAGATTCTTCTAAAGGAGTTGATTCCTCTTTTTCATCTAACATCACAACACAATTTAGCGCCTTCAATCCGAAAGCAATAGGTTGCTCATTAGAAGACAAAAGTTTTCCCTTATTTTTTTCTGAAATTTTCTTTATTTTTTCTTTTAATGCTTCTAGATTTAAAGAAGGACATTCAGGCATTATTTTGTAAGTAATTAAAACTTTTCCCATTTTATGGACCTATAAAACCGCATTTTTCACATTTATATTCGATCGAAATTTTTCTACATCTATTACATCTATTAATTTTTTCTGAACATTTTGGACATTCAAAGACAATTATGTTTGTTCCTTCATAATTACACGAATTACATTTTACCATAAGAAAAAAATTTTTTATACATTTATAAATGTTTGTTTTTTATATTCTTTTAAGATAAAATGTCGCAGAAAAAACATGAATATAGATTTAATAGGTTATTTTTTTATTATAATTATTTTTCCCTTTGATAATCTTTAAAAACTAATTCTTTTTCTTATTTAAATGCAAACATATGATTTTATTTTGAAGAGGATTTCTTCTCAAACAGGGCTTGATGAAAAGGAAATAGAAAAGAGAGTAGATATGAAAATCGCTAAGCTTTCGGGTTTGATTTCTAAAGAAGGTGCTGCTCAAATTGTTGCTAGCGAGCTTGGTGTAGGTTTTGAAAATATGGATTTAAAACTTGCAGAGATTATGCCTGGAATGAAAAAAGTAAATTTTTTAGTTAAAGTTGTAAAAGTTTTTCCTATAAGATCTTTTAATAAAAATGGGAGAGACGGAAAAGTTGCTAACCTTATTGTTGCAGACGATAGTGGTTCGGCGAGGCTTGTTTTATGGGATACTAATCATATCAGGCTTTTAGAAGAAAAATCAATTAATGAAGGAGATAGCATCGAAATTAAAAATGCTTCTATTCGTGATTCAGAGATACATTTAACTGGTTTTTCAGATATAAAGAAAAGTTCTTTAATCGTTTCTGAAATAAAAATTACAAGCGTTCCATTAGAAAAAAAAATTTCAGAAGTAAGGCAAGGAGAGAATGTTAAAATAAATGGAACTATTGTGCAAATATTTCCCCCAAAATTCTTTTTAGTATGTTCTGAATGCAAAAGGAAAATTGTTAAAAACGAGGAAGGTTTTTTTTGTGATAAGCACGGTAAAGCAAATCCTATTGAAAGAGTTCTTTTAAGTTTTGTTATTGATGATGGAAGTAGCAATATTAGGGTAGTTATTTTTTCTGAACAAATACAAAAAATTTTTAGAGAAGAAGATTTAAAATTCGAAGAAGGATTTAGGAGATTTAAGGAATCTTTTTTAGGAGAAGAATTAGGGGTTTCAGGAATTGTTAAAAAAAATATTTTAGATGGTTCATTGGAATTGAATTCTAACGATATTAATATTTTAAAAATAGAAAACTTTCTCTCTTAATCTTTTTCTCCTAAGAATATTTCTATAGTTGTTGTTAAAATTATTGGTCCAATGATTACTCCAGCTATCCCAAAAACTTTAATCCCGCCGATAACTCCCAAAAACATTAAAATAGGGTTTATTTTTGCTTTTTTTGAGCTTATTATATTTCTTAAAATACTATCTATTCCGTAAGAAAGAATTAATCCGAAGATTAAAAAAGATAAAGATGCGGAATAGTTCTTTATTAAAAAGTTAAAAATAACTATCGGAAACCAAACTACTGCGGGCCCAATTATCGGTAAAAAAGCTAATAAAAAGATAATAAAAGAAAGAAGAAATTTGTAAGGCACATTAAAGATGCTAAAGAACAAAAAGGAAAAAATCGCTTCTATAATAGCTATTAATAAATTTGTTTTTATTATTGAATTAGATATGTTGTTTATATTCTCTAAAATTTTTTCTTTATTCTTAAAAGGGATTATTTCATAAAATTTTTTTTTCAATATTTCCCAATCTATTAAAAGAAAATATGTAAAAAATAAAACAATTATGAAAGAGATTATTCCTTTTATGAAGGTAAATAAAGAATTTCCTATAAAACTTAAAGAATTTTTTAAAAAACTTTCACCATAATTTAAAATTTTTTCCGAATAAAAAATATTTTCTTTCTTAAGATAAGTTTGGAAGTCTTCTATTATTTTTTTTGTTGTTTCATTTTTCAAAACACTATTTATTTGGGCATAAACTTGCTGAGAAATTAAAAAAACAATCAAAAATAGAATAAATGTTGTGATTACAACACATATTAAAGAGCTTATGTATGGATTAATTTTTTTAGAAATTTTTTTATGAAGAGGTAAAAGAAGGTATGTTAAAACAACTGAAGAAAATATTATCGTTATGAAATCCTGTATTAAAAAATAAGAGTAAACTATTAAAACAAAAAGAATCCCTATAAAGAAATAGTTTTTTATTTCTTTTTCCATTTATTTTTTTATTTGTTAAAGTTTTTAAATCTTCTTTTCTTTTTTTGCTTATGCTATTTAGAACGCACATTCTATTTTCTTTGGCCTTTTTTTTAATTTTTTATAGTTTTTTTCAAGTATTTTATTTTTCTTTGTTCTTTCTTTTTTCCATCTTATTTGTTGACGTAGATACTAAAAAAAGCAAAATGGGTAAAATTCTAATTTTTAGACCTTTTCAAATTTTTTTTAAACATAGGGGGAGGTTCCATAGTTTGTTTTTTTGTTTTATCTTTTTTTGTCTTTTTTATTTTGTGATAAATACTAGTGCTGCTTTTGGTTTTTTAATAGGTTTTTTAAGCCACCTCTTTTTAGATTGTTTAACTTTAAAAGGAGTTATCCTTTTTTGGCCAATTTCAAAAAAAAGAATTAAAGGTTTTTTTAAAACCGGGGGAATTTTTGAAACTTTTTTATTTTTTATTCTTCTTTTTGTTGACTTTTATCTTTTATCGAGAATTCTTTTTTAAATACTATTTTAAAAGATATAAATATTTATAAAATCTTTTTTAACAAAACTTTTATGAGTGATGATATTGAAGCGATAAAAGAAATTATTTCTGAAGAAGAAAAAAATCCGAAGAAAAAAAAGAAAAAAGAAGAGGAAGAACCAAAATTAACTGATGTTCCAGGTATTGGTCCTGGGACTGTTGCAAAATTAGAAGCAGCAGGCATTTATGATTTAATGGGTTTAGCTGTTTTAGGTCCTTCTGAATTAGCTGAACTTGCGGGTCTAGGGGAGGCTAGTGCAAGAAAAGCGATACAAGCTGCTAGAAAAATGATGAATTTAGGTTTTTCAGACGGATTAGAGTTCGCTGAGAAAAGAAAAGAAGTCGGATTTATCACAACAGGTAGTAAGAATTTAGACAACCTTCTTGGGGGAAAAGGAATTGAAACTAAAGCGATAACCGAGGCATATGGGGCTTTTGGTAGTGGGAAAACTCAATTAGGTTTGTCTCTTGCAGTCAATGTCCAGCTTCCACTAGAAAAAGGCGGAGTAAATGCAAAAGCTGTTTTTATTGATACGGAAGGAACTTTTAGGCCAGAAAGGATTAGGCAGTTAGCAGAGAGATATGGGGCAAATGCAGACAAAGTTCTAAAAAATATTCTTGTTGCTAGAGCATTTAATTCTGATCATCAGATTTTGCTTTTAGATAAGATCAACGAATTGATTAAAGATGGTGAGCCAATAAAATTGATTATTATCGATTCTCTAACAGCGCATTTCAGAGCAGAATTTTCTGGAAGAGGGCAATTAGCAGATAGGCAACAAAGATTAAATAAATATCTTCACAATCTTTTAAAATTGGCAGAACAACATAATTTGGCTGTTTATGTTACTAACCAAGTCATGGCAGATCCTGCACAAATGTTTGGGGACCCGACGAAGGCTGTTGGGGGGAACATTGTTGCTCATGCTTCAACTTATAGAATTTATTTGAGAAGAGGAAAAAAAGACACAAGAGTTGCTAAGCTTATAGATTCACCAAATTTACCTGATAATGAAACTATTTTTGCCGTCGACATTCAAGGATTAAAGGATGTTGAAGGTGTTGGGGATTAGTTCTGTAATCTTTAAAAACTCTTTTTCCTTTGATTTTTTATGGATTTAAATTCGATTTTGATGATTCTTGTCGGAATAGTTCTTTTTATTTTTGGTATTGAAAATTTTTCTAGTGAAATTCAGAGATCTGCCAGTAGCTTGCTTAATAAAATTCTCAAAAAAGCAACTGAAAATAAGTGGCTCGGCGCGTTTTATGGATTTTTAACTACTGCTTTAGTTAATTCTAGCACAGCAACAACTTTAATGGCAGTTAGCTTAGTTAATGCAGGTTTTATATCTTTTGTTCATTCTCTTCCTTTAATCTTTGGTGCTAATATCGGTTCGACAATAACTGCGCAACTGGTTGCTTTTAAAATAACCTCCTATGCTTCAATTTTTTTGATTTTTGGTTTTTTGCTTTCTTTTTTTAGAAAAACAAAATTTTTGGGAAAATCTATTTTTTATTTCGGATTAATTTTTTTCTCTTTGGATTTAATATCTTTTGTTATTTCTCCTTTGTCTAAAGATCCCAGAACACTTGAAGTTTTTTCAATGTTTAAAAATTTCTACGCTCTTTTATTTTTAGGATTTATCTTTACTTTAATTTTTAATTCAAGTGCTTTAACCATTGGAATAATAATTGTTTTGGCTTCGAAAGGTTTTTTTAGTTTAGAGAATTCCTTTCCTTTAATTTTAGGCGCTAATCTTGGTACTACAATTTCTACTCTGATTGCTTCAATAAGAATGGACCTTTATGCAAGAAGATTGGCCTTTGCCCATTTTCTATTTAATTTTTTAGGCGTTATTTTAATTCTTCCTTTTATTAATCCTTTTTTAAGGATTATTCCGCTTTTTGGTGGAGGGATTGAAAGACAGATAGCTAACGCCCATTTTTTATTTAATGTTTTAGCAGCTATAGTTTTTCTTTTATTTTTAAAACCATTTAAGAGGTTTGTTGAAATATTGGTTAGAGGAAAGGAAGAAGAAATTTTGCTTTCTTCAAAATTTATTTCAGAAGAAGTTCCAAAAGAAAACAAAGAAGCTTTTTCTCTTGTTGAGAAAGAAATTAAGAATTTTATTGAAACCGATAAGAAAATTTTATTTTATTCAAAAGAGTTTTTATCTACGGGAAATGAAAAGTATTTAAGAAAAGTTGAGAAGCTTTTGTATCTCTCGAATGTTCTTAATGAAATGATCGGAAAATTTTTGTTTAGTTTTTCTATTAGAAAATTAAATGAAAAAGAAGCAAAAAAAATTCTTTATTTAGTTAGAATTTCTAATTCTTTAGAACAATTAGGAGATTTTTGTGGGGATTTTGCTTTTTTACCAGATAAACTAAAGCAGAAAAATCTCAAAGATAATTTCAATTTTAGGAGTATAAAGTCTTTCTTTAATAAATTTGATTTTGTTTTTGATAAGCTTATTGAATGTTTTCCTAAAAAAATATCTTCTGAAGAGGTTACTTTTTTACATAGCAAAAAGATAGTTTCTTTTATTAATGAGCAATATTCTTTTCATTCTAAAAATTTAGAAAAAGAAGATTTCAGTGCAGGGAGTTTTTTCGTAGAAGCAGTTTCAATTACGGAAAGTTTACTTTTTAAGATTAGGGAGCTTTTCCTTCTTTGCGAAGAATACTCAAAAATAAGAGAATAGCAAGGCTTTTAAGAGTGTTTTTCTTTTTATGAAAGAAAAGATGGTGATGAGAAAAAATATATTTTTTGTAACTGTAATTTTGATCATTCCTATATTTGTTCTTTTTGCTAACTCTTTAAATTGGCAAGGAAGAGAAGTTAATTATACAACATTTGAAGAAGAAATTTATTTTCATAACCTAACATTAAATGTTAGTGGGTATAACAGAGATATAATATTCGAAATTGCCCCAACCCCTGCGCAAAAAATTAAATGGACGAACAATTCCGGAACTTATGAATTTGAATCTTATGAGAATAGTCCAATTAGTGCATGGATTAAAATATTAAATTCAAGTGAAGGAATTTTAAAAATTAACTCAACATTAGACAGACAAACAGGTTTTTTCGAAATACCCATAAAAGCTACGAATATTTCTTCAGGTTCCGCTAGAACTGATTACTTTTACTTTATCATCAATGCAACTAATGACGCACCTGTCTTTTCAGGTTTAAGAAATGTTTCTAATCCATATAATACAAGTCTTAATTTTTTAGGAAATTCTTTCTTTAATATAAGTTTTTCAGCTTCAGATGAAGAAGAACACTATCCTATTTCAATTTCAAATTTAAGTTTTCTTTCTTGTTTAAAAGCGCTTTGGACAAATCAAACAAATTGTTCTCTACAATTTTCTTTTTCTGGGATTGGGAATACTAATTTAATTTTAAACTTTACAAATTTAACTAGCGAAAATGTCGGGCTTTATAATTTAAGTGTTTGTATTAAAGACAATATAAATTCAACAAATAATTATCCTTTATACAGAGTTCCTAATTATAATGAGAATAAAACTTCCTGTCAAAGTTTCTCTTTAAATATTCTTTATTATTTAAGCATAAATTCTTCAAATTGTTCGGGGCTTTCTTTAACAGAAGGGGAAAACCTTTCCTGTTATGTAAACATTACAACGAAAGAAAGTTCAGAAAGTTTTTATCTTTGGAGTAAAGCGTTTTTAAATTTCACCAATTCAACTTATTATATAAATCAATTAACAAAGGAAGATTGGTTCTATCCCCTAAGACAAAATTTTTCCGAGAATTTTTTTAAGCAGATTTTTATAAATATAACCAATCTTACAAAGAGAAATGTTGGAAATTGGACAATAAATCTAAATTCTAATTTAAGTGACGGAAGCTTTTTTTCTCAAAACATAACTCTTTTTATTAATAAAACAAATTACTTTCCCAAATTTAACTTTAATTTTTCAATAGAAAACAACAAAACTTCGGTAAATTCTTTTAGTTTTTTCAATTTTTCTTTTTACGACGAAGATTTTTTAATTCCAGATAAAAATTTTTACAATGAAACAATAAATTTAACAATAAGAGTTTTTAATAAATCAAATCCGACACAAGAGGTTTTTTGGCAAAATTTTTCAAAGAAGGTTTTCGTTTATCAAGGGAATTCTTCTTATTCAAATCAGAGTTTGATTTTTACTCCAAACTTAAGCCATGTTGGAAATTGGACAATTAATTTTAGTTATGTTGATATGGAAGGGAACTCCGGCTTTGAAATTTTTGATCTTGAAATCATTAATAATGAGGCACCCAAATGGAACCAATCTTTTTTCTATTTAATTTGTTTTGTCAATTCAACAAAAGAAACAACAAACCCTTGTATTCAAAATGTTAATTTGACGAATTTTTCCAACGGTCTTTTTTATGCCTATGATTTGGAAAATGATTCTTTAATTTTTTCTTTTGATGGAGAGAAACCATTTAATTTTAATTTAACTTCTAATGGAATTCTTAATTTTAATCCGTGGAAAGAAGATGTTTCTATTTATAGGGGAAATTGGGATTTTAATTTAAGTGTTTCTGATGGATATTTGTTTAATTCGAGTTTAAGATTAGTAATTAACGTATCTAATATTAACTCTCCTCCAAGAATAATGAACTTAAGTTATCCTTTATCAATAGAAGAGAATAATTTTACTCTAATATCTTTTAGAGTTTATGACGATGATTTGTTAATTCCTTTTTATTATTATCCTGGTTGGTTAGGCAGAGAAGCAAATTTTAGTTTATCAAAAACAAGTTTTTCTCCAAATACGCAAAATTTAAAATTGTCAGATTTTTCCAATTGGTTTGATTATATATCTCAAGGTTATCTTTCCGATAATAGTTTTCCAGTTAATTTTTCTTTTACACCAAACAAATCAAATGTTGGAAACCATACAATAAACATTTCAGTTATGGATAAAGAAAACTTTTTGAATTGGACTTCTTTTAATATAACTGTCTTAGGAATTAACAATCAGCCAACATTTAACGAAAATATTTCGAATTTCAGTTCAGCTATTGGGAGAAATTTTTATCTTAAGGTTAATGCTAGTGATGAAGAAGATGGAGATGATACGGTAGGAAATTTAAGTTTTAATTATTCTTTATTAAGAAGACTTCTTTTTGGGAGATATTCGAAGAATGAAACAAGAATATTTGATTGTATTGGTTGTTTTAACTCAACGAGCGGGATTTTTAATTTAAGTTTAAACCAAAGTCATGCAGGTTTTTATGTTATTAATGTTAGCGTAGCTGATAGGGGATTTTCTGATAAACCAAATAAAACATCTTGGCAGATTTTTTGGCTTTTTGTTTATGATTATCCGAATATAACTTATCCTGAAGAGAATTTTATTTTTAATTTTTCAGAGAACTCTACGCAAATTTTTAATTTTTCCGTCAACCATTCAATTGGAAATAATTTAACTTATTTTTTCTATATAGACGGAATTTCGTGTTCTTATCAAAATTCTTCGAATTGTTCTTATTCTTTGCTTTCTCTCAAAGAGATGAAAAATTTTTCTGGGAATGGCTCGAATGTTTCATGGACAAACTATTTTGGTTTTGACGAGGAAACTTATGGAAATTTAAAAAATTTAACTCTTATTGTTTACCCTTCAGATTCTAATTTAGACGCGAGGGAACTAATTAATTCCTCTAAGACATTCAAATTGAACATAACTCATGTAAACTCTCTGCCGAATATTTCTTTTATAGGATCAAGAGGAGGAACATACGGAAGTGCTAACCCAATAATAATAAATTTATCACAACATGTTTTTGACTACGATAATGCAGATCCTTTTTATAGAGAAAATTTGACCTATTTTGTTAATAGCAGTTCGGATAGAAGTGAAATTTATTTAGATTCAACTTATAGTGGAGCGAATTTACTTCCTAAGATTTCTTTTACTCCTATTATTAATCTTTACGCTTTAAAGTCTTTGACAGAGGAAATTTTTGTTGTTGTTAATGATTCCTTAAATAATTCAGTAAGAAGCAATAATTTTTCAGTAATTTTTACAGAACCGTCTAAACAACAGGTTCCAATTATCCAATCTTCTGGCGGTGGTTCATCTATTAAAGAAACAAAATTTGTTTCTCTTTCAATAAAGGTTCCAAGTCTTGTAAAAGCAAGAGTAAATGAAATTCTCGAAGTCCCAGTTTCAATAAAAAATACAGGAGAATTAAGAATATCTTCAATTTCATTAGGTTCTGGTTTTAAACAACCTTCTAATGAAAATATCTCTATCAATCTTTCTTCTAATTTTATAGATTTTTTAGAAATCAATCAAGAGAAAAATCTTTCACTTTCTTTAAGAATTAGTACAAATAAATCTGGAACATATTCTGCATACGTAAATGTATCTTCAAATAATCCAAGAATTTTTCAAGAAGCAAACTTTTATATTGAAATATATTCTATACCAGGAGTTAATGTAGAAGAGGTTTTAGTTTTCACAGAAAAGCTTCTGACAGAAAATCCTGAATGTGCTGAATTAAGAGAGAGGATTGTTGAAATAAATAACTTAAAAGAAAAAGACGATTATGAGAAGGCATTTTCCTTGGCTAATGAAGTAGTAGAGTCTTGTAAAAAATCTATATCTCAAAAAAGAAATTTTATTTTATTCCAAAGAGAGGTTCCCAAAGTTCTTTTTTATCTTTTTTCTTCTTTAGTTTTAGTTTTTGTTGTTTTTTTAGTTTTCTATATTTATAAAAGAGTTAAATTTAATAAGTCTATAAAAGAGGAATATGTATGAAAAAGGTAGTTTTAAAGGAAGTTTCTTCAATTATAAACAGTATAGACAAAGAGCTGGAGAAGATAATTGTGGGCCAAAAAGAAGTTTTTAGAGATATTTTTAGGGCTGTTCTCTGTGAAGGACATGTTCTTTTAGAAGGAGTTCCCGGTATTGCTAAAACTCTGTTGATACAATCTTTAGCTAAAATTCTCGGTTGCAATGTAGGCAGAGTTCAGTTTACAGTAGATCTTCTTCCAACAGATATTTTAGGTATTACAATGTACAATGAAAAGGAAAATAATTTTGAAGTTGTCAAAGGTCCTATTTTTGCAAATTTTTTAATAGCAGACGAGATAAATAGAAGTCCCCCCAAAACACAATCTGCACTATTAGAAGCTATGCAAGAAAGAAAAGTTTCAATCGGAAAAACAGATTTCCCATTACCGAGACCATTTGTTGTTTTGGCTACGCAAAACCCTATTGAGCAAAGCGGAGTTTATCCCTTACCCGAGGCACAGATTGACAGATTTTTATTTAAATTAAAAATGGGCTACCCGAATAAAGAAGAAGAGCAAAAAATTCTTGATACAAATATCACTATAAAAAATTTTAATGATTATAACTTAAAAAGTCTTTTAGGTCCTGAAAAAATAATTTTTTTACAAAAGCAAGTCAAGGAAGTTTATTGTTCTTCTGAAGTTAAGAAGTATATTATTGATTTAGTCAGTTTTTCAAGAGAAAAAAATTTAGAAATTTCAAAATATATTTCTTTCGGGGGAAGTCCGAGAGCTTCAATATCTTTGTATATTGCTTCAAAGGCAGAAGCATTGATGAATGGAAGAAATTATGTTTTACCAGAAGATGTTAAGAGAGTTGCACACATTTCTATGAGGCATAGAATTCTTTTAAGTTTCGAAGCAGAAGCAGACAAAATTTCCTCAGAGGATATTATTGATTATATTTTAAAAAATGTTCCAGCCCCATGATATGGAAAATAAAGTTTTACAAATTAATTATAAAGAAAAATCATCTAATTTTGAGAAAATTTTAAAGAAATTTCAGCTTAAAAAAATAATTTATCGAACTTTGTTTAAAGGTAAAGGGCTTGAATTTGAGGGTTATAGATTTTTATCTCCGGAAGATGATTATTATTTAATCGATTGGAAAGCGAGTTTAAGAGTTGGAAAAAAGATGACAAAGGTTTACAGAGAAGAGAGAGATGTTTCTGTTTATTTTTTAGTTGATTGTAGTTCAGCTATGCTTTTTGGAAGCGGAGAAAAACTAAAGGCCGAGTTTACAGGAGAGATTGTTTGTGTTTTGTCTGATTTGATTGTTGGGAGTGGAGACAAAGCCTCTTTAATTATGTTCTCTGATAAATTAATTAAATTTGTTCCACCTTCTCCAAGTAAAAAACAGGTTTTAATTTTTCACAAACTTCTTTCTGATTTAAATAATTATGGAGGAAGATTTGATATAGAAAAACTTTTAAATTATTCGGCGTCTATTGTTGGTTTTTCTTCTTCAAACTCTTTTGTTTTAGTTTCGGATTTTCTCTATTTAAAAAAAGGTTTTGAAAAAAAAATTCCAAGTATCTTAAAGAAAGGAGATTTTTTTTCTTTGATGGTTAGAGACAAATTCGATGAGATTCTTCCTAAAAAAACAACAAAAGTTTTTGTTAAAGATCCTTTTTCTGAGAAAAAAATGTTTGTTGACCTCTCGCTTGTTAGAAAAGATTTTTATAAATATTCAAAAAGCCAAAAAGAGAAAGTGGTAAGAATTTTTAATTCTAATAATGTTGATATTCTTGAACTAAAAAGTGATGAGGATTTTGTGTTACCTCTGTCTAAATTTATGAAAAGCAGAGCAGAAGAATTTCGATTATGAATATAGCATTCATTTATCCAAAATTTTTGTATTTTCTTTTAGTTATTCCGCTGATGATTTTTTTTTATTTTTTTAGTTTTTATCATTCAAAAAAAAAGCCAATTCTTTTTTCTAATTTTAGGGCTTTGGAGAGAGTTTTTGGGATCGAATTTTTTTCTAAAAGCATTTCTCATTTTTTTATGGAAATATTAATTGTTTTTTGTTTGATATTGGCTTTGTCACAGCCAGTTGTTAGCTATAGAACCAAAGCAAGTGATTTTAGTTATGTTATTTTGATTGATGTTTCTAGAAGTATGGAAGTTGAAGATGTTGATATGTCAAGGTTAGATCTTGCCAAAAAAATATCAAAAAATTTTGTTGATTTAATGCCTTTTGGGAGTGAAATAGGGGTTGTTGCATTTGCTGGTGATGTTAAAGTTATTAAAAAAATAGATTCTTCTTCTATGAAAACAAAAATGGCTATAGATTCTTTGGAAATTTCTTTTGTTGATGGTTCAAACATTTTAAACGCAATTGTTAGTGCAGATTCTCTTTTTGGAAATAGAAAGAAAGCAATTCTTCTTTTATCCGACGGAGGTTTTGGATTGGAAAATATTAGTTCTGTTTTAGGTTTTGTTGAAGCAAATGGAATAATTGTTAATTCTATTCTTATTGGAAGAGGCGAAGGAAAAGATTCTTTTGGTAGAGTGCACGGAAAAAACGAAGAGAATTTAAAGGCACTTTCTTTTACTTCCGGGGGAAGATTTTTTGATGCTTCTTCCGATTTAACTAATTTTAAGAATGTAATTATTGAAAGTGAAAGAGATATTAACCTTAATGTAGATTTTTATTTAATCATTCTTTCTTTAATTTTATTTTTAGTTTTGTGGTTTTTTAGGAATTTTGGAATTTAACTTTTTCAGACGAATTTTTTCATTTTTTGTTTTTTCCCTTATTTCTTTTTCTTTTTCCAAAAGTTTCTCTAAAAAAGAAATCTTTTCTTTTCTTCTTTCCTCTTCTTTTTTTTCTATTTCTTCTTTTCTTTTTACTTCTTCGAGAAATTCTTTTTTTAGTTTTATTATTTTTTCTTTTGTCGGTTTGCTTTCTTTATAAAAGTAGTCTTCAAGTTTTTTAGTTATGTTAATAAAGGAAGGTTTTTCTCTTTTTTCAAGTTCTTTTATTATTTCTTTCAGAGAAAGTTTTTCACTTATTCCATAATATTTTTTTATTTGACTTTTTATTGCAGAATTTAAAGAGTTCAATAGTTCTTCTGTGGTCTTTCCTTCGATTAAAAGAGGGGATTTTTCTTTTAAATAAAAAACTCTTCTTTTTCTTTTTTGCTTTTTTATTGCTAAATAAGCAAACAATACTCCTAAAAAAAGAAGTATTGCTGCAAAAATATATCTTAATGATAAATCCATTATCTTTTTTTTGTTTTTTGGTTTTTAAAATTTAACTAATTTGGTTTAAAAAAATTATAGATATCTTGGATTTCTGTTGAATTAAGAGTTTTGTTAAAAATTATTACTTCGTCGATTGAACTATTTAAAGTTCTAATTGAATACCCTGCTGAATCCCATGCATCTCCTGCTATTCTTAGGGGCAAAGTGTTATTGAAATTAATAACTTGATTGCTATTAGCAGTAGATTGTAACACACCATTAACGTAAATTAAAAATGTCGTTCCATTTCTAGTCATGACTACATTGTTCCAAGTGTTATTTATTAAATTTATCTCTCTGGCTATGCCTCCGGTCCAACTCCATGTCTGGTTATTGGCGTGGAATATCGCATTTGTTTCAGATAATCTGGATTGTAAAAATCCCCAACTGTTTGCATTGCTTGCTCCACTATTTAAACCTTTTACTAATATTCCTGCATATCCACCTGATGAAGTTCTCATAGGAGTTTTTATCCAAAATGAAACAGAAAAATTAGCTGTTCCAAATCTCAAAGCGCTATTGTCTGCTACCTCTATATAATCGTTTACACCATCAAAAATTCCTGCATTACCATACAACCCAGCGCTTGAATATGCCCCATTAACATATGTGCCATGAAAATTATTCCCGCTCAAATCAAAAGCGGTTGTATTTGTGTCTCCATCGAAAGACCAATAAGCAATAAGTTCATTCTCAAGACTGTAAGAGTTTGCGATTTGAAGTGATTTTGAGGATATTTCGTCTTTAATGTAGAGAAGTTTTTTTTCGAATTTTTCAAGTTTACAATTTTCTAAAATTCTTTTTGAACTTAAAGCGCAAACTTTTTCATTTTTTCCTATTTTTATTGTAGGATACAGTTCTATTTCTTCAACTTTTTTAATTTTACCAACATTTAAATAAAAAATTTCCCCCCCTCCAGAAAAGCTTGAATTTATTTTATAAGAAGTTGATTTTTTTCTATTGTCGATAATATTTATTAGTGCGCCGGAATAGTTTATTTTTTCATCATTTTTTTTAAGAATTTGAAGAGCAATCACTCCTTTATTTTCATCAGAACAAGTAAATCCTGATGAAGACTCTATATAAAGATCCCTCATAGCTATTGAGCAATCTTTTTCTGAAGAAAGATTTTCTCTTATCATAGGAAAAATAAATGTAGCGATTATTCCAATTGCAACTATAGAAATTGAGACAATCAAAACAGTTGAAACTATTTCGTTCACAGCTCTTTTATTCATTTTTTTTTAGAATTATTAGGGCTTTTTATATTTTTGTGTTGGTGCGTTAGTGAGTGTTAAGTAGTATACATTCTTACACTTTTTTATTAATTCTTCTAACCAATCTATCCAAAGGGGCTCTCCCTTGGAAAAGATAATATCAAAAATTTCATCTTCAATTATTTTATCAATTACTTTAAGTTGTTTTTTAGATATCTTAATTACTTTATTTTCCGAACAAAGCCCCTACTCTTTCAAGACCATTTATACTGGGATAAACTAAAGTAACATTATTAATATAACCAGATGCCCCAACTGCACCAAACAACCCAACATAATCACTTTCTTTATCAATTAATAAGTTATTTATATTAAATCCATTTCCATTAAATTTTCCATTAAATCTTTGGCCAGATATATCTATGCCAATCGGTTCAAACCCTGCACCACTATTCCACTCACTAGTTTCAGAACAGTTAATATTTCCGACCAATTGATAATGTGCACTCAAATCATCCCTCATCTCTTGTAATGGAGTACAATTAGTAATATCATATGGGTTAGCTAAACTTCCATTACCTGTTCCAGAAAAAGCAGAAACAAAATTCACGCTAAAAAAAATAAATATTCCTAAAAATAATATTACAAATACCAAACCTTTTTTTCCATGATAATAAAGATATTTAAAAACTTTTTCTTTTTGTTTGCTTTGCATCAAAAGTCAATCTAAATTAGAATAATAATTTTGCTTCCTTAAATTGTGAATTATTATCCTTGCAGTTAGTTGCACAAGTTTAGGAAAAGAATTAAATTTTATTAGTGGTTTATTCTTTCTCTTAAAAGAGAAATGAAAACTTTCTGCGTGACTTCTTTGATGATAAATTTTCAACCTTCCTGAGTATCATAAAATAATTCTAAAAACATTTCTTTCCAGTAAATTTTTCCATTTAAATCAATATTTTTCTTGGAAAAATAAATGGTTTTATTCCCATTCACAAATTTTTCTTGTTAATTCTCTATCGATAAAACCAGCATCTAGTCTTAAACTATCCCTATCAACATTAAAATTAATGCATAAATGCCATCGTTATTTTGGTATGCAGTACAAGGATTTTTTTAGACAGTTCTGTAAAGAAAAAGCAGACAAATTAGACCTTAAAGGATATGTAAGAAACCTAGAAACGGCTTAATAGAGGTGCTAGTAGAAGGAGAAAAAGATAGCATAGAGGAAAATGTATAAAATACTCAAAAAAGGTCTGCCCTACGCTCAAATAAGAGAAATTAAGCCAGAAGAAAAGAAGTGTTTGGAGAATTTAAGGACTTTACAATTTTGAGATTTTAGTTGTTATCCTATAGTTACAACAAACCGAAAGGTTTATATAATCCATTTTTTTGTAGAAAGCATGGCAAAGAATCAACCAAGAGTAGTAAGAATAATAACTGAATTATTGGTTCCACATGAAGAAGGAGAAATAGCATTTGCTTTTCCATCTGTTGGCCAAAATAGTTACATAAAGGTTGGAAGAAGGATTTTAATTGCTTGACAAAAAGTTCCTACAGGAGATTATACTTCTTCTTTATTGCATTCTTCTTATTGTGGTTCTGCAAAATACGAAGTATAATTTTTAATGTTAGACAATTAGCAAAAGGCATATTATCTTTAATTTTTGTAAAGAATAAGAAAATCTATAAAAGGGTATAATGATATCAAGAATATGAAACAAGCATTTCACCAAAAGTATTCGGGAGGGTATACACTATTAGCACATTTAATAATCATATTTTTCACTTTAATTGTTACTCTTACATCTATCCTGACATTCGCATATATTCTGGTTCCTTTACTTAAGGGTTTAACCCCTGCTTTTGCATTTTTGATAATACCACTATTTTGTCTAGTAGTTTATATTTACGCAAATAAAAAAATAAAAAAGGATTATGATTTTGTAGATAAGAAACAGCAATATAAAATGGATGTATTTAGACTAACTTTAGTTTACATTATTGTAACGCATATTTTATTCTTTTTCTTTCTATTAATTCTTTATTTCCCATGGCAAAAGCAAGGGATTAACAATGAACCTCTTAGTTTTAGGGTTCAACCTTATTTGTTTGAAAATGAATTATATCTTTTTTCTGAAGAGAACTTTACAAAAGCCCATCAAATCTATTCAAAATATAATATTTCATTTTCTATTTTAGAGCCAAAAAAATTTAACCAGTCCTCCAATAGGAATCTTACCGAACTAATCTTTAGACAGAATTGTTCCGCAATAGAAGAAGTATTTAATCTTACTGATTATAAAGACGACAAAACAATAAAGTTAATCCTTTTAGAGTCCAATAGTTCAATGGGAGGCATGGCACATATTTGTGGTAAAGGTAATCTTGTTATTGTAAAATTAAATAATTCCATGTCTGGATGGGTTTTGGCACATGAATTGGGTCATGTTTTTTGGGCAGAAAAAGAATGCTGGAAATTTAACTTAATGAAAGAATATTCTAGGGAATGTTGCAGAGCAAATTGGATTACTCATGATTTTATTAGAAATTTGCAACCTGATTTCCTAAATCAGAAGCAAGTTGATATGATTAAGAGTTCTATAAAGACACGATTTACATACTAATGATGTAACACTGGAATAAACTTCTGCATTTGTATCCATAGTTATATTTCATCGAAGA
>CAKZRD010000016.1 GCA_937143345.1 uncultured archaeon | reverse complement strand
TTACTTCAAGAGGTTGTAAAAGAAAATGTAAATTCTGCGTTGTAAAATTTTATGAACCTGTATTTACTCCTAAAGAAAATTGGGAAAAAGATATAGACTTAAATAAAAAAATGATTATTTTTTGGGATAATAACTGGTTTTTATCTCCTAATTTTTATAATGATATTGAGAAATTAAAAAAAATAAATAAACCATTTGATTTCAATCAAGGATTAGATTGTCGTCTCTTTGACAAAATAAAAGCAAAATTGCTTTCTCAAACTAAAATTAGACCATTAAGGTTTGCTTTTGATAATCATTCGGAAGATGGACATATTCAGAAAGCAATCAAAATTGCTAAAAAATATGGTTTTAATGACATAAGAGTTTATGTTTTATATAACTCCGAAGATGTATTTGATACTCCTGAATATTTTTATTATCGGATAAATGAAATAAATAAACTTGGTGCACTATCATATCCTATGAGATATCGTCCAATCAATAATGTAAAAAATCATTATATATCTCCTCGTTGGAATAAATATATATTACGTGGATTAAAATTAAGTTTAATGTTTTACTATTCAAAAGGCATGATTAGAAAAAATCGGGAAGCATTTAAAGAAATTTTCGGCAAATCCTCAAGAGAATTTGAAAAAAAAATGTATAATTTATATTTATATGATAAACAATTAAATAAGAAACGCAACAAAGAAAGCAAACATGATATAAGTTCTCAAGAAACACATTTGCCAACAAAGGAAGAATATTATGCAAAACCAAAGAAAGAATAAAAAACAACAAGTAAGCTTCAAAACTTAAAAAGAAAGGAAGGTAAGATAATATTATAATAAATTTTGATAAATGGCGTGATAAACAATTAGGGAAATATTTGAATAAAAAAGAAGAAGAAGAAAAAGAATGTGAATATTATTGTGACCTTTATTACGGCGAATGTGAAAAGTGTCAAATTTATGATATTTGTCTTTACGAGAATAAAAAAACGACGAGTGAACCTTAATTTACTAAAATATTTGTAGGTAAAGATAAAAAAAGGAGAAAGAGTGAAGGAATTAAAAAAAGACCTCACGCCCCGATGATGATGATGATAAATTAATATAATTTTGAATTTTGAATTATCGACGATAAGCCTGTAAATAACTCTGTAAATAACCTGTAAATAACCTGTAAATAACCTGTAAATAACCTGTAAATAACTTTATGAAACCTGTAAATAAGATAAGAAGTGATAAAAAATGGAATGCAAAAAATACCTGATTTTTAAGGCTTTTATTTTTACGAGAATAAAAAATCGAGGATAGATCTCTAAAATCAACCAGGTTGCAACCACAGAGGCTAAAATAAGGGGGGTAAGGGTATTATACCTCCCCCTTTTAAAAAATTGAAAATAAAGGCTTTAGAATGAGGAGGTGATAGAAATGGAGACAAAAGTATGCCAAAAATGTAAAAAAGAATTTCAAGAAGGCGGTTATTATTCTAATGCTGACGGGATTATCTGTAATGAATGCTACACAAAAATTATAGATACTTTTTGGGAAAAATTGAAACAAAAAATAATAGAAAAAAAACAAAAAATTTCATCTTCATAATTTTATTATGAAGTAGATGATAATTCTGGGGGAACTATTTTTTCAAAAGTTAAAAATTTATATACAAACAATAAATCTAATCG
The DNA here is from genome assembly GCA_937143345.1 of uncultured archaeon. Taxonomy (GTDB): domain Archaea; phylum Nanobdellota; class Nanobdellia; order Pacearchaeales; family GW2011-AR1; genus CAKZRD01. Next base: position 1,363 of record CAKZRD010000016.1, on the reverse strand, counting down.
CCCCGTCTTGCCATTTCTATTCTTTGCTACATCTACAACCACTACTTTCCCCTTTTCAGTCTTTATTTTTTTACCTTTTTTGTCTTTTTTGTCAAAAAGAAGAATAACAATGTCCGCAAACTCTTCTAAATTTCCACTCTCCTTTAAATGGGATAATAATGGTTCCTCTACCGTCGGTAACTCTACCGAACGAGATAATTGACTTGCTATATACATTACAACTTTATTTTGACCCGCTATATTTTTTAATTCATTCATTATCATCCCTAATTCTTGATACCTCATATAATATCTGTGATTTAGAGGTAAAACTAACTGCTGGATAAAATCTATAAAAACAATATCTGGCCGATATTGTTTTATTAAACTTTCAATAAAAAGAGGTGAAGAAGCAGGTGCATAACAAAAGGTTATTTTCAATTTATGTAATCCTAATTCTACAAACTTTTGAAGACTTTCATTCCAATATTTATTATCTACTTGATGAGAAAAAATCCGATAAGATTCTCTATGACATCCTATGCAAACCAATCTCATCAATAGTTGTTCAGGTGCCATCTCGGTAGTGATATATAAACATCTAAAATGTCGTCCATAATCTAACATTAAATTTAACAAGAAACTTGTTTTGCCTACAGAAGTGCGTGCTCCTACAATAATAGTAGTTCCTTCAGGGGTTACTAAAATATCGTTTAAATCTTTTAGATGAAAATTTTGTATTTTTATATCTTTATATCCTTGGTTTAATTTCTCAACTAAAGAAGCTAAAGTCTCTTCTAAACTTTTAGTAACAATTTTTTTCTCTTTAGCCTTCAATAATTGAATGCTTATTAACGCTTGTTCTATAGATTCGTCATATCCGTAATGAACTATTCTCCACCCTATTTTTCGTATTTCTAAATCTATTCTCGCTTGCTTCAACTCTTCAAAAAAAGGTTCATAGTTTATACCGGGAATATAGTTTATGGTTTGAACGCATTTTAACAAAAATTCATATTCCTCTTTTGATATTGAAGTATTAGGGTAAGCAAACTCTAAAGTTTTTATAAAGCGAAAATTGGTATTATCCCATAGTTTCTTGACTATTTTTTGATGCTTTTCTGAATACATAATATATCCATCTAAATACTGCCATAGGGTATTCTCGGTATCCTGAAATAGAATACCTATTACCTGTTCTTCTAATTTTATTAGTTTTTGTTCTATATCTTCCATTTTTTCATCCCCTCCTTTTGCCTATAAAAATAAAAAATTAGTTTATTATTCATCTTTTTATCGTCTATTTTTTGTCGTCCATCTTTTTATCCGTCTTTGCCATTTCTCTCTTTTTCCCTATTTTTGATATCTCCCACTCCTTCTTTTT
>CAKZRD010000015.1 GCA_937143345.1 uncultured archaeon | reverse complement strand
GAATAAAGCTTGAAGAAGAAAAAGCAAGATTAAAAGAAGAACACTCTTTACTAAATATAGAAAAAGAAAGGGCAAAAGTGAAACTAGAAGAAATCAAAATAAAACTAAATGAAATAACAAGTTATCTTACAAATCTTCTACTACAAGAAACCGATATCGAAAGGAAAATAACAGAGTTATCAAGAAAAGAAACAGAAACTATTCTCCCTACAGCAGAAATAAGAGAGTTATTGAAAGAAAGATGGAAATTAGAAGAAGAAAGAAGAAAAATTGAGATAAAAACATGGGAAGCTCAAGAAAATAAAACAAAATATTCTAACTTAGAAGGTGAAGTAGAGCGTACCTATCAAGAAAAAATAAAAAAAATTGATAGTATCCAAAAGAGATTAGAACAAATAGAAATATTATTAGAAGACCCCGAAAGAAAAACAAGAATTTTCCCAGCTATAGGAATAGTAAACGAAGAAGAATTGAAAAGAAAATACGAAGAGATATTGGTAGAAGAGCGAAAAAAAGCTGAAAGAATAAAAAAAATAGATGCTTTATTAGAGGAAAAAAAAAAGAAATTTCTCTAAAAAAAACTCAGAAAAATAAAAATGAAATTACTGAAAAAGAAATTCAAGAAGTATTATCAAAAACATCGTTCCCATCTAAACCATCTATTCTCAAAAGACTTCTTTTGAGAATAAGTGTCTTCTTTTTCTTCTTAATTATCTTAATTATATTTTTTGTTTTTATATATTATACATGGAGACTATTTTTTTAAAGAAATTAAAAAAGAAGCTAGAAACCCATAAAAGGCAAGTTGAAAAAGAATTAAAAAAACTCGCTCAGATAGAAAAAAAAGCACTACAGAGCTCAACAGAAGCAGGAACTGCAAAAGTTGAAGCAGAAATTGAAGAAACAGAAGAGTTTTATAACATCTCAGGAGTTCAAGAAAGCCTAAGTAAAAAGTTAAAAGAAATTAATTTGGCTTTAAAAAAAATAAAAAGCGGGAAATATGGAATTTGTGAGAAATGCAAAAAAGAAATAGAGAAAGAAAGGCTAAATATTCTTCCAGAGGCTCGATCTTGTAGAAAATGTAAATAGAAACATATGACAAAAAGGGTTTTCTCGGCTGCTCTTTTGGGTTTAAAAACTGAGATAATTGAAGTTGAAGTAAAAGTATCTTTTGGCCTAAGGTACTTTGAAATTGTTGGGCTTCCAGATAGAGTAGTTGAGGAGTCAAAACAAAGAGTGGTATCTGCCATTGAAAACTCTGGTTTTCTTTCTCCTTTATCTAGACCTATCAAAATTTTGGTCTCTTTGGCCCCTGCAAATTTAAAAAAAGAAGGTTCTCTCTATGAT
>CAKZRD010000014.1 GCA_937143345.1 uncultured archaeon | reverse complement strand
CATTTACTATTATATGGTCTTTTGATATTAACTCTTGTAAAATAATTACAAAAACTCCCCCAGAAAAGATTATTTCACCTTCTTTCTTAAAAAGAAAGAAACAAAAAAAGCGCGCGTCTCTCTAACACACAGCCCACCCGAAAATATGATTTCTAAATACAAAGACGACATTCTCAAAAACTTTGATTTTTTGCCTTCGGCATCTTTGCATAAAAAGGAAGAATAATAATTTATGGCATAAATAAAATAGAATCGAATACTTGTCGCAGTTGTATTATTGGAGAAGATTGTTATTTTTAGGATATAGAAAATATTGTTCTAAAAAAAACATTTATCTCACAAAAATAAACAGATTCATTTTGCGAAAAAAATTGGGAATGTTCTTCAAATGTTTGTGTTTCTGGAAAATGTATTAATGAAGGATTCATACAAAAAATTCTAAACTGGTTCAAAAGATTATTCGGTGCCGATTCATTTTAAAATTTAACAAATTTTGTTTCTGGAACTTTAGATTTTTAGGATGTTTTAAATTTCTTCAAATCTTTTTTCTTCATTAAGAAGCTCTTTTAAAAGATTCTTTAAATCTTTTATTTTTACTCTTTTTTGTTTTCCTGAATCTCTTTCTCTTATTGTTACATCGTCGTTTTTTAGAGAATCACCGTCAATTGTTATGCAAAACGGAGTTCCTATCGCATCAAGGCGAGAATATCTTTTTCCAATACTTCCAGAATCATCATATAAATAAACAAATTCTTTTAATTTTTCTAAAACTTCTTGGGCTTTTTCAGGCATTCCATCTTTTTTTACTAAAGGAAGAACTCCAACTTCTATCGGAGCTATTTTCGAAGGCAGAGAAAGAACTGTTCTTTGTTCGTCAGCTTCTCTTCGGAAAAACGCCAAGTCTAGTAGTGCATAAAATGGCCTATCAACTCCAAAAGCAATTTCAATTACATCTAAAATAACATCTTTTCCTTTTTCGTCCTTTATTGATAAATCTTGTTTTGAGAATTTTGCGTGCTGGCTTAAATCATAGTTTGTTCTATCGCTTATTCCAACCATTTCTATCCAACCAAAAGAATTAAGTTCAACTTCTAAGTCCCAGGTATCATCGCTATAAAAAGCTCTCTCGTCGGAAAAATGTTGCCTAAATCTTATTTTATCTTCTTTTATTCCAATAGCTTTTATTATTTCATATGAAAGCCATAAATTCCAAGCATATGCTTTATTTTTCAAAATTTTTTCAGATAGTGCTTTTTCCAAAGAAATTTTCTCAAAATTTTTGTTTTCTTTTTGCATTTTTTCCGTCCATAAAGGAAGAACCACTTTTTTTATTTTTTCGTACAAAGAAAAATTCTCCTTCATTTCTTTTGTTAAGAACATTTGAGATTCTGCTTGTGTGAATTCTCTCATTCTTATTAAATTTTGACGAGGAGAAATTTCGTTTCTAAATGCTTTTCCTATTTGAAATACAGTAAAAGGAAGCTTTCCTCTGAAAAAATTTATATAATGTTTAAATGGAAGATATGTTGTTGTTGCTGTTTCAGGTCTTAAATATACTGGGGTGTCTATTCCTATTGTTGTTTTCATCATTAAACATTGTCTTTTTATTTCTAAATTAAATCGTCCGTTGCAAGAAGGACAATGAATTTCGTGTTTTTTTATCAAATCAATAATCTCTTCGTTTTTTAAGTGATCAGCATCAATTTCTAAAGTTTCATTTAGTAATTTGTCTGCCCTAAAAACCGCTTTGCATTTAGAACAATTTATTATTGGATCATTAAAACCTTTTAAATGTCCGGAAGCCTCCCAAACAATTTGAGGGCTTATTAATGGCAATTCTACCTCAAAAAAATTATTTGATTTGAATATTTTTCTAATTTGATTTTCTATCTTGTTCTTCATCGCTTTTCCGTTGAGCCCATAAGAATAAAAACCTGCCAGTGGTCCATAAATTTCAGGTTCAGGACCATAAACAAAATCTTTTTCAGAAAGATATTTTGCAAGTTCGGATTGAAAATCTTTTTTATTTCTTTCCATAACTACTATTTGAAAAAAGTGTTTATAAGGGTTTTTATTGTAATCTTTCTAAAATCCACTCTGAAAGCTCAACTATTCTTTTATCTTCTTTTTTTAAATGCATAGAACAAAGTCCACAAGGAGTTATTATTTTTTCCGCTTCTTCTGGAAAATCTGAAACTCTTTTTTGAGCTATTTTATTCGCTGTTTCTGAAAAGTTTGTTTTCAATCCGCCACCAGCACCACAGCAAATCGCGTTTTGTTTATTGTGTTTAGCTTCTTTTATTTCTCCTCCGATAATTTTTATTATTTCTCGAGGTTCTTCATAAATTCCGGCATATCTTCCAAGATGACATGGATCGTGATAGCTTACGATTTCTTTTTTTAAAGAAAATTTTATTTTTCCTTTTTTTAGAATTTTAAGAAAAGTTTGCGTAAAGTGTTCAACTTCAATATTCCATTTTGGAAAAACTTTTTTTGTCTCTATTTTAAAGGTTTTATAACAACCCGGACAAGGAGTTATTATTAGAGAGACATTTTTTTCTTTAAATATTTTATAGTTTTTTTCGATGAGATTTCTAAAATCTTTTCTGTAGCCGGCGTTAAAAATAGGGCTACCACAACAAACCTCTTCTTTTATCATTATAAAATCAATATCTGATTTAATTAGAATTTTTTTATAATTTTCAAGTTCTTTTTCCATCGCGAATTTTAACATGCAACCAGGATAAAAAAGAGTATTTTTCCATATATTGTTGAAAAAAGATAAAATCCCCATATTCTTTTTTCTTCCTCAAAGAATTTAAATTTTTCGGATTTTTTTATAAATTTGCTTTCTAGAAAATGTTCTTCCTTTATTACTTTTAGTAATTTAATTTATTATTTGAGTAAATTTATTCTTTTTCCAAATTCGAAAATCCAATTCTCACAAAAGTGTGGTGCTAGAATTTGCATTCCAACTTCTTTTCCTCCTATTTTTCCTAAAGGGACAGAGATTGCAGGAATTCCAGAAATATTTGCTAAAGTTGTGAAAACGTCGTAAAAATACATATCCTCGACCGAGATTTTTTCTCCTATTCTGTGAGCAGTCCTTGGAACTGTCGGCAAAACAATAACATCTACATCTTTAAAAATTTCTTCAAATTGTTTTTTTATAAAATCTTTTGCCCTTAATGCATTTCTGTAGTATTTTCCTTCGTATTCTTCTTTTGTTATTTCTTTTCCTCCAAGAATTCTTCTTAAAACCTCTTCTCCGCAAAATTCTTCTATTCTTTTTCCAAATCTTCTTCCTTCGAATTTTCTAGTAGCAGAAAAAAATTCAACATAAACAATAAGATAATAGGTTTCTAAAGAAATTTCTAAAGGAAGTTCAATTTTTTTTATTGTCCAACCAGAATTTTTTTCAACGGACTCTTTAACTTTTTTTTCTATTAATTCTTTTATTTCTTTCTTAGCAAATTTTTCTACATCAACTAAACCAATCTTTATTTTTTTTGTATCGAGTTTTTTTTCTTCATAATCTTTCGTTGTGCAGTCTTTTTCATCTTTTCCTTTTATTATATTAAAAATTAGTTCATTATCTTCTAAATTTTTTGTTAGTGGACCAATTTGATCGAAACTCATACACATATCGATTAAACCATAACGAGAAACACTTCCATAAGTAGGTTTTAGTCCGAAGATTCCGCAATGCGAAGCAGGATTTCTTATACTTCCACCAGTATCACTCCCTAAAGAAAAGTCGCAAAAATCTGCACTAACAGCAGCAGCACTTCCAGATGAACTACCTCCGGGTATTAGTTCTTTGTTTTTCGGATTTTTTGTCGGTCCAAAAGCGCTAGTTTCTCCAGAAGCTCCGCAGGCGAATTCGTCCATATTTACCATACCTAGAATAATTGCATTTTCTTTTTTTAATTTTTCAATAACTGTAGCGTCGTAAGGTGCTATCCAATCTTTTAAAACAAGAGAGGCACAATTTGTTTCTAAACCTTTAACACATATATTTGATTTTACAGCGACGCAAATTCCAGCAAGTTTTCCAACATCTTCTCCCATTGAAATTTTTTTATCTATATCTTCGGCTTCTTTAAGACAATTTTCATTGAAAGAAAGAAAAATGTTTAAATCTTTATTTTTTTCTTCTATCTTCTTTAAGTAATAAATCAAATTATCTTTTGCTTTTAATTTTCCAGATTTAATTAAATCGGCTTTTTGCTTAATTTTTATTGTAAGCATAGTTCTAAATCCCCTAAAAAGTTATCTGTTTTGTACCATCTTTCAGGTGTTTCTTGTCTGTAACTTCTTATTAAATATCGAAAATATTTTCTAGCTTCATCTTTATTTTTTGTTCCTAATAAAGAATATCTCCACAAAGCTCTTGATTTTTTTCTACCACTTAGTTTCTCCGACAAACTAAAAAAATATTCTTCAAGTTCTAACCACCTTTTACTTAGCGGTTCTGTTCTTTCCATTTCTTCTAAAATTTTTTTTATTCTTTCCATTTTCCTTTTTCCGCGACTATTGAATCTCCATCTTTTTGGGGTGCGTTTTTCAAAAAAATCTTTCTAAAATCCTCTGAATAGGTAGTTTTTTCTTCTTTTCTTCCCCTATCTTTGTTTACTTTTGAGGACCCTTCACTAAATTTTATTTTTTCAAGTTTTCTGTTAAATTCTAATAAAAGCTCTTTTGATTTTTTTTCTATTTCTTTAAATTTTTCTTCAGATATTTTTTTTTCCACCCAACTTTTTATTTTAATTGGTTTTTAATCTTTTTTATTTTTTTTGAAATTGTTTTTTGTCACTAAAAAATTACAACAAACGAAAGTTTTAAAAACCTTTAATTCTATATGTTATTATCACCTCTTTTTCCCCAGAAGGGGCTGAGATAGGGCACTTGCTCTTCTGAATTTGCTCTATTAAGCCCTTTCCAGGGTTTATCTATTTTAATAAATCTTTATTAATCCGTATTTAAAATGTTTTCTTCAAAAATTTTTAATGGAATCTATTTTTATTTGGAATAAATTGTACTTTGTAAACAATATTAATCTTTTAGGTTTTTCTTCTTTCATAAAAATTTTTTAGAAAAAGCAGACACCAGGATTTGCACCTGGGATGAGCGGGTTGCAGCCGCTTGCCTTACTACTTGGCTATGTCTGCATAAAAAATATTAAAAAAAATAAGTTTTTAATCTTTTTGTTTAGATGGCTCCGACGGGATTTGAACCCGCGGCACCTGGCTTAAAAGGCCAGTACTCTACCAGACTGAGCTACGGAGCCTTATTTAAATTTATTAATTATCCTTTAAAAAATTAACTTTGTTCAATTAAATCTTTTATTGATTCTATATAACCTGCTATTTCTTGGCCTTTTTTTGTTAATTTTATTATTTTTATACGACCTTTTTTTTCAAACATAACAAGATCCATTTCTTCTAATGCTTGCAATATCTTAACAGCATGGGAATATGTGCAGTCAACTTCTTTAGCTAACACAGAACCATATCTTGCTCGAGTAATTTTTTTTAATGCTACTAACATCATAGAAGGTTTTTTTCTAAAAAAAAGTTCAAATCCTTTTTCTTCTATTTTGTTTTTTTCCATTTTTATATATATTTTTTAAGATATATCTTAAAGTATTTATTTGCTTTTAAACCTTTCTTTAATAATTTGTCTCTTGTTAGTGGTTATAAAAAAATTTATGACTTTTTCAAAAATTGAACTAACAAAAGATTTAAATAATCTTGTTTATTAAAAAGATAATGGCGACCTTAGAAAGTGTAAGGTCTTATCGTGATGCTTTTTTGAGAGGTGATAATTTAGATAGTGGATTAAAGAGAGTTTTAGATGAAAGCGGTGATCCTTATTGGGTTGAAGAAACTCTAAGAAATTTTCAACAAGTATTCTTTCCAAATAATATCGGAGATTATTATGCTTTTGCAAATCTTGTAGATTTTAGTCTAAACTTTCATAAATATATACAGGAAAACATAAGAAGGATAAGAAAAGCTATCTCGTTAAAAGAGTGGAATTTAGGAAGAAAATTAACAAAAGAGGAAGAAAATGAAGAAGTCATACAAAACCATATAAGTAAGGATTTTAGGTTGTATTTTCTTTTAGAATATCCAGAATGTTGCAGAATTGACGAAGAACAATTAAAAAAAATGGAAGAAAGAGGTTATTGTTGGAGGGAAGCATTAGATTATCTCCTCTTATGCGCAGAAATAATTGATCCACAAAGAAGAAAGTATAGAGAAATAATAAAGAAAAACAACGAACTTCCACAGTAAAAAAATGCTGCTGCTTGAAAAAAAGGATCTACAGCTTTTTTGAAGAAAATTATATATAAATTTTTTTATCGGCAATAAATTTTTAATAATGAATTATATTAAGAATATCAAAAATTTTTAAAAAACAAAATTTCTTTTTTTATTGATGCCGCCTTAGCTCAGTCGGTTAGAGCGTTACCTTGGTAAGGTAAAGGTCCCGAGTTCGATTCTCGGAGGTGGCTTGGTTTAACAAACTTTAATATTAAAATTTATAATATTTCTGTTTATTCAATCCAAACTCCTGGATTTCCAGGAAGAGCTTTTTTCGATTTGTTTTCAGGATCATATTTATTTTGGTCTTTAACAGAAAAGACAAAAACTTCTTTTCCGATTTCTTTTTCTATTTTTTTTCTGTTTATTTTTTGGAATTCAAAAGGTAAAACATAAAGATAAACTTTGTTTTTTTCTGGAAATTTTTTTAAAATTTGTCTTAAATCTTGAATAACTTTTTCATTCAAATCTTTCTCTTTTTCTTTCTCTTCGATTTTTTTTGCTTTCGGCCAACTTTCGCAACATATAAAAGTTTTGTTTCCCAATCTTTCCCATAATTCTTCTGCAATATGTGGACAAAAAGGAGAGAGAACTTTCAACAATTTTTCAAAATCCTCTCGAGAAATCTCATTTTCTTTTTCTAATAAATCAAAAATTCTCCTTATTTCAATTGTAGCTTTTCTGTAATCATAAATAGTTTCAATATAATCTGTTAAATTTTTTATTGTTTTATTTAATTCTCTTTCAAAATATTTGCTTGTTTTTCCAAACTTTATTTTTTCAAAAATACTAAAGATTTGTTTTATAAATCTTAACGCTCCATGAATCCTCTTTTCCGTCCAATTAAAACCTTTGTCTGGCGATGCTTCCGAAATAAGATAAAACCTCATCGTATCTGTGCCATATTTTTCAATGATCTCTAAAGGTTCTACAGTGTTACCTTTTGATTTTGACATTTTTTCTCCCTTTTCATCATTAATCATTCCTTGGTGAAACAATCGCGGGGTACATTCTTCAAAATCTATTAATCCGATGTCATGTAAAAACATTGTATAAAACCTTTCATAAATTAAATGCATGCAAGAATGCTCCGCTCCACCGATATAAATATCTACAGGCATCCAATATTTAACTTTCTCTTTAGAAAAAATTTCTTTATCATTATTAGGATCGCAATATTTTAAAAAATACCAAGATGAATTAACAAACGTATCCATTGTATTTGCTTCTCTTCTAGCTTTTTCTCCACAAGAAGGACATTTAACATTAATCCATTCTTCATTTGTTTCAAGAGGGTTTCCTTTCCCGAATTTAACATTTTTAGGAAGAATAACAGGCAAATCTTTTTCTGGAACAGGAACAACACCGCATTTTTGACAGTGTATTAAAGGAATCGGTGTTCCCCAATACCTCTGCCTGGCAACACTCCAATCTCTTAACTTATAATTAATGACTTTTCTTCCAATCCCTCTTTTAATAAGCCATTGAGTTATTTTTTCTTTCGCTTCCTCATTATCTAAACCATTAAAATCTTCTGAATTTACTAACTTACCAGATTCTGTCCATGAACGGCTTTCAGTTATTTTTCCTTCGATGACTTGCTTTATTTTTATCCCATATTTTTTTGCAAATTCAAAATCTCTTTGGTCGTGTGCCGGGACAGCCATAACCATTCCACAACCATAATCAGCAACAACGAAATTTCCAACATATACAGGAACTTTTTCTCCATTTGCAGGATTTATAGCATAACTTCCTGTAAAAACACCAATTTTCTCTAATTCTTCCAATTCTTTTTCAGAAACAGAACCTATTTTTTCTAAAAATTTTTTGACTTCTTTTTTTTGTTCTTTCGTGACTAAATCCATTAATTTTTGATGTTGGGCAGAAATAACCATAAAAGTTACTCCGAAAATAGTATCAGGTCTCGTCGTAAAAATTGGCCATTTCTCTCCGTTAATTTCAAAATCTATTTCTGTACCATAACTTTTCCCTATCCAATTTTTTTGCATAGCTATTGTTTTTTCTGGCCAGTTCAAATTTTTATGCCCTTCTAAAAGTCTGTCTGCATAATCAGTTATTTTAATAAACCATTGTTCCATCTGCTTTATCTCTATCTTACTACCACACCTATCACATTCGCCACCTTGTGCTTGCTCGTTTGCGATTATCGTTGAACAGGAGGGACACCAATTAACAGCTGCTTTTTTCTTATAAACTAAACCTTTTTTATACATTTGAAGAAAAATCCACTGGTCCCATTTGTAATATTCTGGTTGAGAAGTATCTATTTTTCTTGACCAATCATAACTCAAACCAAGTTTTTTTTGTTGATTAATAAAATTTTTTATTGAATTTTGAGTATAAATAGCAGGATCAATTTTTTCTTTTATAGCAGCATTTTCAGCAGGAAGTCCAAGCGAATCAAATCCCATCGGATGTAAGACATTAAATCCTTGCATTTTTTTAAATCTTGCATAAATATCACCAATGACAAAATTAAAGGCGTGACCAATATGCAAACCAGCGGCAGAAGGATAAGGAAACATTTCTAGGACATAATATTTTTTTTTATTTTTATCTTCTTTAACTTCGAAAACTTTTTCTTCTTCCCATCTTTTTTGCCATTTCCATTCTATTTCTTTAAAATTAATTTCAGTCATATTTTCTTATTGTTCTTTTTATTTTTAAATTCTTGCCTTTAAATAATTCTTGTTTTGGAATACATCTACAAGCTATTGAGGTTGGATAAGTTAAAACAAAAATTTTTCTATTTTATAACAAAGAAAAATAAAACATTTAAATTTTTTGTTAAATTAGTTTTGGAATTGATTCTACAAAATTTTTTAAACTTTGTTTGTTTTATTTTTTTATGGCAGAATATTCTCACTCTAAAATCTCAACTTTTGAGCAATGTCCAAAGAAATATAAGTTTCAATATATAGATAAAGAAACTCCCGAGATAGAAACAACAATAGAAGCTTTTATGGGAGATATAGTTCATAGAACATTAGAAAAACTATACAAAGACAAAAAATTTCAAAAAGAAAACTCAAAAAAAGAATTACTTGATTTTTACAATAAAATTTGGGATAAAGAGTTTAGTGAAGAAATAAAAGTAGTTAAAAAAGAGTTTAATGCAAAAAATTACAAAAAAATGGGAGAAAAATTTATCCTTGATTATTATGACAGATTTTATCCCTTTGACCAATTTATTATTTTAGGATTAGAAACTGAAAATAAAATGATTCTCCCTGACGGCAATAAGTGGCATATAAGAATTGACAAGCTAGTTTGCGATAAAGAAGGAAACTATTATATTTGTGATTATAAAACAAACTCACGAATGAAACTACAGGAAGAAGCAGATTCTGATAGACAACTTGCAATGTATTCGATATGGGTTAGGGACAAATTCAAAGATGCAAAATCAATTAAACTTGTTTGGCATATGCTTGCTTTCAACAAAGACATAATTTCTGAAAGAACAAACGAACAATTAGAAAAATTACAAAAAGAAGTTATTGAAATAATAAGAAAAATAGAGAACGAAAAAGAATTCCCGACTAATCCCGGACCCTTGTGCGATTATTGTGGTTTTAGGCATATTTGTCCTTCTTTTAAACATATGGTCGAATTAGAAGCAAAAGAAGAAGTAAAAAAATTTAAAGAAGATGAAGGAGTTAATCTTGTCGAAGAATTAGCTAATCTCCAAAGGAAAAAATTTGAACTTGAAGAGGAAGAAGAAAAATTAAAAAAAGAGTTAATTTTATTCGCAAAGCAAAAAGGAATTGATATTGTTTATGGGAGTAATTTTAAAGCTTTAGTTAAAGACTATAAAAAAATTGTTTTGCCAGAGGATAAAGAAGAAATAATTTTTCTTCTAAAAAAGAAAAAACTATGGGACAAGTTTTCTACAATAAATTATTCAAGGTTAAATTCGTCAATAAAAAAAGGAGAACTCGACAAAGAGATATCTGAAAAAATTTCTTTCGAAGAGGATTGGAGGGTTAGTTTAAGCAAAAGAAAAGAAATTGAAGAATAAATTAAATATCTTTTTCCATATAAATTCCTCTTTTGTCTAATTTATAACCAAGTTTTCTATAATATTCCCTAACTCCAACCCCTGAAATTATTTTTATTTTTTTTAATTTTTTGTTTAAACAAATTTTTTCTGCTTCTTCTAATAATTTTTTTCCTAAACCTTTGTGTTGAATTTTCTCATCTTCTTTTTTTCCTATTTCTAAAGAAGGTCCGTAAATATGGAGTTCTCTTATTAAACCTTCTTTTTCCTTTTTTAAAACACGAAGACGAAGTAAACCAAATAGAATATCTTCACTATTAACAAACTCTAGAAAAAACTCTTTTTCTCCAGAAGCATTATAAACTGTTTTCTTTAAAAAAACTCTCTTGTCTAATTCATTATTAAGATGAAAACCAACTTCTCTAAATCTTATTTCTTTAATTTTTGTTTTATTTTTTCTTAACTCTTCTTCTATATCTTTTCTTAAATCGAGCTTGAAAACGCCAGCAATAAGATAATCTTTGGGAATTTCTCTTAAAACTCTCATGACTCGGCAATATCTTGGGACAATCTTTAAAATTTTAATTAATAACTCTTTTGTCTGTTCTTTTGTGTAAGGAACAAATTTTTTTTCATAAAAAAGTTTTTCTAATTCTGCCCCCTTAATAACTTGGCAAGGATAAATTTTTATTTGATCAGGTCTAAATCTTTCATCTAAAAAAACTTTTTTTATTAAAAAGAAATCTTTTTTTTGGTTTGAACCTAAACATCCAGGCATTAAATGATAACCAATTTTAAAAGCAGAATTTTTTAATTTTCTCGTTGCGTTGACAACATCTCTGATAGAATGTCCTCTTTTTGTTAATTTGTACATTATATCATCGAGAAATTGCACACCTAATTCGACTCTCGTTGCTCCAAAAAAAAGCATTCTTTCAATATCTTTTTTTGAACAAACATCAGGTCTAGTTTCTATACAAAGAGCTACACACCTATGTTTTGTAAATTCGTTTTTATTTTTCGCTTCTTCCAAATTCTTGCTTTTTTCTCCGTTTAAAGCATCATAACAACTTTTAATAAAATTCTGTTGAAATTCTTCAGGATATTCTAAAAATGTTCCACCCATAATTATCAGTTCTATTTTTTCAGTTGGATGACCCATTTTTTCTAGCATTTTAATTCTTTCAAAAACCTGCATTTCAGGATTATAATTTAAAGAAGAAGCTCTTAAAACAGCAGGACTTTTTGGAGTGTAACTTTGCGGAGAATTTAAACTAGGACAAAAAATGCAAGTTCCATGTCTACATTTTCTAGGGGGGAGCATAACAGCAACAGGCGTTACTCCTGAAATAGTTCTCGTTGGCTTTTTCATTTTTATGAAAATTAATTAAAATTTCTTCTGGAAGATATTTCTCCTGCAAAATTTTCAAGCATTTTTTTCTTTATTTCGTTTATTTTTCCTTGTAAAGATTTTTGTCCTAAAAGCCAAGATAACTTAATAAAAGCGCTCTCGGAGGTCATGTCTTCTAAAGGAATTATTCCTGTTTTTAGGAGTTCTCTTCCGGAGGAATAAACATTGAGATTTAAAGTTCCATAGATTGTTTGGGCAGTTCCACAAATTATTAAACCGTCTTCAATAAGTCTTTTTATTATCGGCAAAAAATTGTGTTTTCCGTCGGAAGTAGGAAGATGACCTAGGCCTACAAGTTCTATGATAATTCCTTTGTAACCTTTTTCTTTATAAAAATTAAGAATTTCAGGATCTTGTCCGGGATAAACTTTAACTAGAGCAACTTTATCAGAATATTGAACATTTGCTTTTATTTTTCTTTTGTTATCTCGCGCGTTAAATTCTCTTAAAATTTTGAACTCTTTTTTTGATATTTCTGCAAATGCTTCCGAGTTAACAATCTTAAAAGCATCTCTTCGAGAAGAATGCATTTTTCTTACTTTTGTGCCCGGCATAGCTAAACAAAATTCGTCATTTAAATCTTTATGTCCTACTAAAGAAACTTCTGCTATATCTGAAATAGCATATTTAAAAGCGCAATAAATGTTTAAATCAGCATCACTAGAAGCTCTATCTATACTTCTTTGAGAATAAGTTAATGCAACAGGTTTGTTTAATTTTCCTAACATAAAAGAGAGGGCTGCAGAAGAATAATGCAAAAAGTCAGTTCCGTGGGTTATAACAACACCGTCAATATTTTCATCATTTAGATATTTTTCGCAAACCAAGGCCAAATTTTTCCAGTCGTTTAAATGCATGTTTTCAGAAAATTTCATAAAAGGTTTTTCTATAGAATAAATGTTACATATATTTTTTATTTCTGGAGACAACTCTAAAATATCCTCGGCAGAACTTGGAACAACGCCACCCGTTTTCGGATCAAGTTTTGAAGAAATCGTCCCACCGGTAATTATAAGAGCTACATTTGGAAAATTTTCTTTTTTTCAGAGACGAAATCTTTTTTATCTTTTTCTTTTGCTTTTTCTAATACTTTAACATCTAATATGTCCCTTTCTTTTATCCCTATGTTATATCCAGAAGATAGTTTCAACAAAATTATTTCAGGGTCATAGCTTTCTAAAACGATTCCTTCCCAATCTCTTTCTCTACATCTAAAATTTACTTTATCCCCTATATTAAGGATTTTTTCTTTTAGCATGTTTATTTAAAACAAAAACACTATAAAAAGATTATGAAACTTGAAATGTTAGTTAATTCACTCTAAAAAGAATTTTAACTTACGAGGAAACTTTTTGTTTCAACTTGTGTTCCAGGTTTTGGAAAAGTAGATTAAGAAGCAATTTCTTTTTTGCTTTCAGCAAATTTTCTTCTTAAAAAATATAATTAGCCAAAAGTGTTTGCCTATTTTATAATTAAGTTATTACAAACAAATTCTCTTAAACCCCTTGTTTTGAAGGGAAAAAACGAAGGAATAGATGTTAAATTATAAAATAAAAAATATATGGATCTTTAGAGAAAAAATATTCGAATTACTCAATAACCTTAACTTTTATAGAAACAGAACGGGGAATTTGTAATTTCATAATTCCATGCATAACTTTATTATTTGAAGGAAGATCTATAATTCGTCTGTGAATTCTCATCTCAAATCTGTCATAAGTTTCCGTGCCATTTCCACAAGGGCTTTTTCTTGTAGTAACTTTAAGTCTTTTAGTAGGCAAAGGGATTGGTCCCGATATAACAACACCTGAGTTATTTGCTATCTCTTTTATACTCTCTATTACTTCGTTTAAAGAGTTTATACTTACACTTTGAAGATTTATTCTTACTTTTGACATAAAATTATAGAAAAAAATAGCTTTTTAAAACTTGCTAAATAGATATTTTTATGAAAAAAACAAAAAAAATTCTTTTATTTTTGTTATTCATTTTAAGCGGATTTCTTTATTATTTGATATTTGTTTATGAAGCAGAAAGTTCTGAATTTAAAAAAGAAGAAGTTTTTATAAAAAGGATTTTAGATGGAGACACTTTTGAACTTTTAGATGGGAGGAAAATACGTCTTTTAGGAATAAACACTCCAGAAAAAGGAAAATTTATGTCAAATTATTCATTATCTTTATCAAAAGAATTAGAAAACAAAAGCGTATTTATTTTTTATAAAAAGAAAGATAAATATGGTAGAATTTTAGCTTATCTTTTTTATGAAGGGGAAAATTTCAATAAAAAACTTCTTCAAAGCGGATTAGCACATCTTTATTATTATGAAAAAGATTTTTTTTATGACGAAATGAAAAAAACAGAAAAAAATGCAAGAATAGAAAAAAAAGGAATATGGAAGGATTCTGAAAATAAGAATTGTGTTTTTTTGATAAAATTCGATTACAAAGAAAAAAAGAGATGTAACAACGAAGAAATTTTGATTCTAGAAAACAAATGTGATCGGGAATTAAGTGTTTTAATAAAAGACGACTCAACGAAGCAATTTGAAGAAAAAATAAAAAAAGGAACATTTTCTAAAAACTTTTCGTGTACTTTTAATGATGAAGGGGATAGTGTTTATTTATGGGATAACAGCGGGTTAATTTTATTTCATCGATATCCTTAAAAAAAAGGTTTTTCTTTATATTTGATGATAAATGAAATAATCCTTGCAATAATACAAGGTTTAACAGAGTTTCTTCCAATTTCAAGTTCTGGGCATCTTGCTATTTTTTCAAATTTTTTTTCAGAGGTAAATATTTCTTTTTACATTTTAATGCATTTCTCTTCGCTTTTGGCCGTGCTTCTTTTTTTAAGGAAAGAAATAAAAAAAATCTTTTCTGAAAACAAAAAATATTTGATTTATATTGTTATAGGAATTTTACCGGCAGGAATTTTTGGATTTCTTTTTAAGGATTTCATTGAGAAAACTTTTTCTTCTCTTTTGTATATATCTATTGGTTTTTTTTTAACTTCTATTTTTCTTTTTTTAACAAAAATTAAAATCAAAGAAAAAAAGATTAACCTAAAAAATTCTTTTTTTGTCGGAATTTTTCAAGTTTTGGCTTTATTTCCAGGAGTTTCAAGAAGTGGAATAACAATTTCTTCGGCGAAAATTTTCGGAATAAAAAATAAAGAGTCTTTTAATTTTTCTTTTCTTATGTTTATTCCTCTTGTTATAGGTGCTCTTTTCATAGATATTTATGAGGCAGGTTTTTCTCTTTCTTTAAACTTTTTAGTTCCTTTTATCATTTGCTTTTTTGTGAGTTATTTATCTTTAACTTTTTTAAACAAGATTTTAAAGAAAAGCAATCTTTGGATTTTTGGAATTTATTGTTTTTTGATAGGGATATTTGTTTTGTTTAAATATTTTAGTTTAATTTAAAAAAGTTGTTTAAAAGAACAGCTGGTTGCGCCGCGAGCAACCAGCTTTTCATCACAGCCATTAGTGATGAATATAAAAATTTAAAAAGACGATTTTATTTATAAATTTATCTTTATTTTTTACCACTTGCAAAAAAGAAAACTATAAAAAGGAGATTAAACTTTAATCTTTTGCTTTTAGAATGTTAGAAGAAATAAACAAAGAAAAAACAAGTGCTGATCATTTATTTTATGTTAGTTTAAAATACACAAAAACTTGTGATGTTATTTTAAATCTAATAGAAAGATGGAGGAGTTTAATTGAACTGTGCTTTGAACAGATAATCAAGAAAAGTATAAAAAATAAAATAATAAAAAAAGTTCCACCGAGTCCAAAACATAAAGTAGAGTTTATAGAAAAAACTTTTAAAAAAAACAAAGAAATACAAGAAATAATTCCTATATATACTCTTTTTAAAAGGATTCCATTGCTACCTAAACAAAGAGAGGGAGAATTTAGAAAAAAAGTAGTTTTGAAGATTATTGAGGAAGATAAAACAATAGAGATAAATATGAATAAATTAAAAGAATATTATCAAACAGTAGAAAAGTTTATAAGTTTGGTAAAAAAAGATTTTTTATAGAATGGGAAGAATTATAACAATACTATCAGGTAAAGGTGGAGTAGGTAAAACAACAACAACAATAAATTTAGGGGCTGCTTTAAACTCCTTATCAAAAGAAACTATAATAGTTGATTTAAATCTTAAAACTCCAGATATAGGAGTTCATTTAGGTGCTCCAATAGTACCTGTTAGTTTAAACCATGTTTTGAAAGGAAGGGCTGAAATTGAAGAAAGTGTTTACGAACATCGCTCAGGGATGAAGATAATTCCTTCTTCTCTAACAGTAGAAGATATATCTGAAGGACAAATAAAAAAAATACCTTTTGTAATAAGAAAAATAAGGGATTTTGCCGACTATATAATTTTAGATTCTGCAGCAGGATTTCCTGACGAAGTTTTTTCAGCTATAGAAACAGGAGATGAAATAATTGTAATTACAAATCCGGAATTGCCTTCTGTAACCGATGCTTTAAAAGCAATTAAGATAACAAGAAACAAAGGAAAAGATGTGAAGGGAGTTATTGTAACAAGACACAGAAATGATAAATACGAGATGCCTCTTGAAACTATAAAAAATATGCTTGAAGTTCCAATAATCGGGGTTATTCCAGAAGATAATTCAATTAAGAAAGCAATTTGTAAAAAAGATGCAGTTATACACATATCTCCAAAAAGCAAAGTAGCAAAAAAATATAAAGAGATAGCACACAAAATTAATGGGACATATCAAAAAGAAAAAGGGATAAGAAGGTTCTTTTCTTTTTTTAAATAAATTTAAATAATCTTTTTTTCTATTTTTTTTATGGATAAAAAAGAAATTATTGAAAAACTTTCTCCTATAGAAAGAAAAATTTTTCCTTTTGTTGAAAAAGATATTGAAGAAATATGTGAAAAAACAAAACTTGATAAAACATCTGTTTTAAGAGCGTTTTCACTTTTAAAAAATAAAAACATCATAGAGTTAATAGAAAAAGAAAAAAAAGTTATTAACTTAGGGTTAAACGGAGTTTTATACTTAAGAAAGGGACTCCCTGAGAGAAATCTTCTAAACGAGCTTATAAACAAAAAAGAAATTATATTAAAAGAAATAAATATAAAAGAATTAAATGAAAATGAAATAAAAGTTTCTTTAGGGGTTCTTAAAAAGAAGGCATTAGTAGAAATAAATGGGGAAAAAATAATATTAAAAGCCAGTGAGGAAGAATTAAACAAAAAAACTCTTGAAGAAAAATTTTTAGAAGAGTTACCGCTTGATCTTAATTCTTTAACACCAGAACAAAAATTCGCATTTGAAAATCTGAAGAATAGAAAGAATATTATTGAAATTAAAAATGTAAAAGAAATTTCTGCAAAATTGACTGAGTTCGGAAAAAAAATTTCTTTGGACGATTTAAGGGAAGAGTTAATTGAAAAAGTAACAACAAAGATGATAAAAACTTCTTCTTGGAAAGGAAAAAAATTTAGAGCTTATGATATAAAAAGTCCTGTGCCAAGAATTTTTGGGGGAAAAAGGCATTTCGTAAATCAAGCGATTGACTACGCAAAAAAAATTTGGATAGAAATGGGATTTAAAGAGATGACTGGCAATATTATAACAACAAGTTTTTGGAATTTTGACTCTTTATTCACTCCACAAGACCATCCTGCTAGAGATACTCAAGATACTTTTTTTATTTCGAATGTTAAGGGAAAAATTTTAGATGAAAGATTAAAAAATGAAGTAAAAAAATCCCATGAAGGAAGAATAGGGCAAGGGAAGGGTTGGCAATGTGTTTGGGAAGAGGAAAACGCAAAAAAAGTTTGTATAAGAACCCACACTACTTGTATTTCTGCTCAAATATTAAAAAAAATCTCTGAAAAAAAAGAATTTCCTGCCAAATATTTTGCAGTAGGAAAATGCTTTAGAAATGAAACTGTCGATTGGAGTCATGGTTTTGAATTTAACCAAACAGAAGGAATAGTTGTAGATGAAAATGCGAATTTCAGACAACTTTTTGGTTATTTAAAAACTTTTTTTGAAAAAATGGGGCATAAAAAATTAAGATTTAGACCGCATTATTTTCCTTATACAGAACCGAGCGTCGAGATAGATTCATGGAACGAAGAAAGAAGTTGTTGGGTAGAAGTAGGAGGGGCAGGCATGTTTAGGCCAGAAGTAACAATTCCTTTCTTTGGAAAACACATCCCAGTTTTAGCGTGGGGACCAGGTTTTGATAGAATAATCATGAAACATTATGAAATAAAAGACTTAAGAGAAATGTACAAAAACGATTTAACTAAATTAAGAGAAATAAAGTTTTTTTTAGAATGACAAATATAACTCTAAAAATAAGTGAAATTGAAAAGTATCTTGGAAAATTAAATGAAAATTTAAAAAATAAAATAATTTCAACAGGAATAGAAATAGAAGATTTAAACGAAAGAGAGATAATTCTTGGGATAACACCAAATAGACCAGATTTACTTTCTTTTCAAGGTTTTTTAAGGCACTTACTTTATTATTTAGAGAAAAGAAAAGTTAGAAGTTATTATGCTAAAGAAAATAAAGATTATTCAGTTATTGTTGAAAAATCTGTTAAGGGAGTAAGACCATACACAGTTTGTGCCGTTGCAAAAAACATTAAATTTGACGATGAGAAAATAAAAGAAATTATTGATATTCAAGAAAAATTACATTTAACAATCGGAAGGAATAGGAAAAAACTTGCTATTGGAATTTATCCTATGGAGAAAATAAAATTTCCTATAAAGTTTTTAGCAAAAAATCCTAAGGAAATAACTTTTAGGCCTTTAGAATTTAATAAGGAAATAGACGGATTAAAAATTTTAAGAGAGCATCCTACTGGAAGAGAATACGCACATCTTTTAGAAGGAAAAAACGTCTTTCCTATTTTTGAAGATGCTGACAAAAAAATTTTAAGTATGCCCCCAATAATTAATTCTCATGAAACGGGAAAGATTACAAATGAAACAAAAGATGTTTTTATTGAATGCTCTGGTTTTGATCTTTTTTATTTAAACAAGGTTCTTAACATTATTTGTTGCGCTTTATTAGATATGGGGGCCGAAGTTTATAAAGTTAAAATTATTGATAAAAAAACTTTTTACACTCCTGATTTTAGCGAGGAAAAAATAGAGTTTACTATAGATCAAATAAATAAAACAATAGGATTGAATTTAAAAGAAAGGGAAATAGAAAAACTTCTCTTAAAAATGGGAATAAAAATTGAAAAAGGAAGAAAAAGTTTTTTTGCTTTAGTTCCTCCTTATAGGACAGATATCTTGAATTGGAGCGATATATCGGAAGAAGTCGCAATTGCGTATGGTTATGAAAACTTAATTCCGGAGATTCCTTCTATATCAATAATAGCTGAAGAAGATGAAAACTACAAGAAAAAAAGAAAGATTGGCGATATTTTATCAGGGTTAGGATTTTTAGAATGTTCTTCTTTACATTTAAACACAAAAGAAGAAATAAAAAGAATGCATTATCAATTTAAAGATTTTATTGAAATTGAAAACTCAAAAACAGAGTATAATAGTTTAAGGATCGACTTATTGACAAATTTGCTTAAAATCTTCTCCGAAAATTCAGATTCACAATACCCTCAAAAAATTTTTGAATTGGGCCCAGTTTTTTCTTTAGATGAAAAAGAAGAAGCAGGAATAAAAGAAAAGAATAACTTAGCTATAGCAATCTGCGACGATGAAACAAATTTTACCGAAATAAAAAAAGTTTTGGATTATTTATTTAAGATGCTTGGGAAAAAATATGAAATAGAAGAAACAGAAAATACAAATTTTATTAATGGAAGAGTTGGAGAAATTTTTGTCGATGGAAAAAAAATTGGCTTTATTGGCGAGATTTCTCCGAGAGTTTTAAAAAATTGGAAAATTAACTTCCCTGTTGCTGCTCTTGAAATTGAATTGTTTTTTTAAAAATTGGATTAAAATTCTTCAATAGTTAAAAATGTTCTTTTATATTAAAATGACCAAAAGATTCTGAAGTGATGTAGATTTCTTGTGTAAAGATTTAAATTAAAAAGATTATATTTTTATTGTCATTTATTTTTTATATTATTTATAACATTAAAAATTTCACAAGCCCTGCATATCTCTCCCCTCGATGGATCTCCACAAATTTTACATTTTTTAAATTCAAGGTTTTTTTTCTTTTTTAACTTTGGAAGAATTTTAATCCAATTTTTAACAATGAGCTTTTTTTCTTTGTCTGAGATATTCTTTAACCAACTACGCGTTTCAACTCTATACGTTCCGATAGCGCAAGGGCATCGGTCATAAAGAATTTTAAAATTTTTTTCTAAAGCATATTTTTTTATTTCGCTTTCAGGAACAAAAAAGAAAGGTTTAACTCTTTGAACAAATCCCTCAACTTTTTTTTCTCCAGTTATAGGATGAGAATTTATTCCTAAATAAATATTTCCTTTGAGGAAGTTCATTAAGATTGTTTGACACTCATCATCGAGATTATGGCCCGTAACTAAAACATCTGCTTTTAATTTTTTAGCCCATTTGTTTAAAATCCATCTTTTAGTTATTCCGCAAACAGTGCAACCAGTTAGGTTTTTTTCTCTTTTCAGAACAGATTTAATAAAACAAATTCCTTGTCCAATTTCTTTCCTTAAGTCAACCAAATGAAAAGGAATCTTAAATTCTTTACAAAAACTTTCCATGTTTTTTCTATGGATTTTGCTCCATTCGCCTAAATACAAATCAATCATTAAACCACTTACATCATAATTAAGTTTTTTTAAAATAAAAAGAATACTCGTCGAATCTTTTCCACCGGAGAGAGCAACTAAAATTTTGTCTTTCTTAGAAAACATTCTATATTTTTTTATTGTTTCTTTAACTCTTCTTTCTATATTCATAATAAACAATATTTACAAAGATTTAAAAATCCTTTTTTTCTAATTTTTTTATGGTTAAAAAGAAGCAAAAAGAAATTCAGGAAAAAACAGAAGAAAATAAAACC
>CAKZRD010000013.1 GCA_937143345.1 uncultured archaeon | reverse complement strand
CTAATGATATAACTATTAATAATAAAGAAAACCAAAAACCTACTAAAAAAGGTCTTTTAATAATATTTTTTTCCTCTTTTATTTTTTTCATAAATTTTATTAATTTTAGGTATTTAAATATCTTTCGGAAATTCAAAAAAGTTAAAAATAAAATTTTTTTATTTATTTTATGCGTCGATAGTTTATCGGTAGAATACGAGCTTCCCAAGCTTGTGAGCCGGGTTCAATTCCCGGTCGACGCATTATAAAATAACCCATTGTTTTTTTTCTTTTTGTTCTCTATCCAAAACTGAATTTTTTTTATTTATTCTCGGCCTATTACTATCCTTATCTTTTCTTAAAGTAATATCTAAATCTTTAAGCATTTCTGAAATTCCATCTATAAATTCTTTCGGTTCTTCCACTTTTCCGAATTTTCCTCTTTCTCCTTTAAAATATAAAATAGAATCAGCAACATAAGAAATTAAAAGAAAATCATGATCCACTACAAAAGCAGTTTTTCCTTTTTCCAAAATATAATCATTGATTGTTTTTGCCAAGCTTACTCTTTCTTCTACATCTAAAAAAGCAGAGGGCTCATCTAAAAAATAGATATCTGCTTCCTTAGACAAACATCTCGCAATAGAAAATCTTTGTAACTCCCCACCAGACAAGTCCTTAATTTTTCTATGAAAAATAACTTCTAAGTTAAATAAAGAACAAATTTCTTTTTTTATTTTTTCTTTATAAACAACTTCAGAAACATTCTCTTCGCTGTCTGAAAAAAGATACTGCGGTTTGTAAGAAATTTTCAAATCTAAATTTATTTTTTGTTTTTTATCTCCGATTTTAATATCTTCTAAACCTGCTAAACATTTAATAAAAGTAGATTTTCCTACTCCGTTTTTTCCTATTATTCCATAAACATGACCTTCTTTTATATATCCTTCTTTAACATAAAGATTAAAATTTTCAAATTCTTTTTCAAAGTTTGGCCATGCAGAAAGTTTTATACCTTTATTTAAATAATTTTTATTAAAATTAAAACTTATTTTTTTATCTCTTATTAACAAGTTTTCTTCTTTCAAAAACCCATCAAGATAAGAGTTTATTGCGTAAGAAGAACTTTTAACTATAGAAGATATGCCATAAGCACCAGGAACACCAAAAAAAATATTGATATATTCTGTTAAATAATCGAGTAAAATTAAATCATGTTCGACGACAATAGTTATTTTTCCTTCAGATTTTTCTTTTATAAAATCAGAAATTTTTATTCTTTCTTCAATGTCTAAATAAGCCAAGGGTTCATCGAGAAAGTAGATATCAGCATCTTTAAGAAAAGTTGCCAATATTGCTATTTTTTGTAACTCTCCGCCAGAAAGAGTTTTAAGATTTTTTTCTAAAATTGTGTGTGCATTAATCTCTTTAGCCAACTTTTCAACATTTTTTTCTTCTGCCCTTTCTAAAAGTAATTCTTTTGCTTTCAGATCAACATTTAAAAAAGAGAGATTTTGTGGCTTATAGGATAAAGATTTTTTTTCTAAATTTTCGAAATGTTTTATAAGTTCACTTCCTTTGATAAATTTTTTAAGATTTTCTTCATTAAAATTTTTTTCACCAAAATTTGGCTTTTCTTTTCCACATAAAATTTTTATAGCACTAGTTTTTCCTATGCCATTTCTTCCAAGGATTCCAAGAATAGAATTTTCTCTCGGTATTGGAAGGTTGTAAAGAACAAAACCATTATCACCATACCTGTGGACAGGTTTTTTATCTTCGGGAAAAGGAAGATTTACAATTTGAATTGCCTTCCAAGGACATTTTTTAACACAAATTCCACAACCAACACAAAGATTCTCATCGATTTTAGCCTTTTGCCCTATAGTAACACATTCAACTTCTTTTTTATTAATCGGACAAGATTTTACACATTCTGAAGAACAAGTAGAAGGTTTACATTTTTCTTTGTCTATAATTGCTATTCTTTTCATTCTTTTTAAGAAACTTTTGTTCCACACTCAGGACAAAATTTTTCGTTGTTTGTTAAACTTTTTCCACAGGTTTTACATTTAGGGATTGGTTTGTTTTTGTCTATGATAGTTTTATAACCTGATTTTCCAGAAACAATTTTGCTAAACAGGTTTGAAATTACGTCATCGTCTTGATATTGTCTTAAATCTCTCCCATCCATAAATTAGATAAAAAAATGTTTTTTTTAAATTTAACTAATCTTAAAAAAGCTTAAAAGCACAGTTTGGTTTTGAGTTTTACGAGGGGATGCCGGAGTGGTCAAACGGGACAGGCTTAGGACCTGTTAGCTTTTGCTTGCGGGGGTTCGAATCCTCCTCCCCTCATTTTTCTTATCGATTTTTATAGTTAAGTTTAAAAGCAGTTTATTCTCTTTAATATATAAAGCGGGGTGGAGCAGTTTGGTTAGCTCGCGAGGCTCATAACCTCGAGGTCGCGTGGTTCAAATCCCGCCCCCGCTATAAAAGTATTATGAAAAGATTTCCATTTAAAAATAAATTTCTTCTTGCCCCGATGTTAGAAATAAACGATATTGCCTTTAGAATTCTCTGTAAGAAAGCTGGTGCTGGAGGAGTTTACACTGGAATGATAAATCCTCTTTCAAAGAAAAAAGTAATTTTAGACGATAAACCGATAGTCCAATTATTCTCAAAAGATACTAATGGAATAAAATATTTTATAAAAAAATATGATAAAAAAGTTTCTGGATGGGATTTTAATTTAGGTTGCCCTTCAGATGTTGCAGAAAAATTGGCATTTGGAGCTTATTTATCCGATTTAAAAATGATTGAAAAAATTATTAAAGAAATAAGAAAAAATACAAAAAAATTCTTTAGTATTAAAATAAGAAAATCGTCTTTTTCTTTTCATATCCTAAGGATTGCTGAAAAATATTGTGATGCTTTAGCAATCCACCCAAGAACAAAAGAACAAGGTTATTCTGGAAAAGCTGATTTAAAATTTGCCCTCGAATTAAAAAAGAAAAGTAAACTTCCCATAATTTATTCGGGGGATGTAAATGAAAAAAATGCAAAAGATTTATCAGAAAAGTTTGATTTTATTATGATAGGAAGGGAAGCAATAGGAAACCCAAATATTTTTTCTAAAATGACAAATTCTAAGAAAAATTTTTCTTTCGAAGATTATTTAAAAATAGCACTAAAATATAATCTTCATTTTTCTCAAATAAAATTTCAGGCAATGAAATTCACAAAGGGAATGAAAAATGCAAAGAAAATTAGAGAAAAACTTCTTCTCGCAAAGAAGTTAGAACAAATAGAAAAGGTTTATAATATCTTTTAAACAATAAAAAGAATGTTCGATTTTTTTAAAAGCAAAAAGCCAGTAGAAGCAGAAAAAATAAGATTCTCTTATTCTGAAAAAGAAGTTTTGAGAGATATATCTTTAAGTTTAAAAAAAGGAGAAATTGTTTGTGTCGTCGGTAAATCTGGCAGCGGGAAATCAACCTTCTTAAAAATTTTAGCAGGGATAATTTCTATAGGATATGAAGGAAAAATAAAAATATTTGGAAAACCAAAATTTTTCGAAAAAAGCAAAGTAGGTTTTGTTCCTCAGGAAATATCTTTTATTCCCGATTTATCAATAGAAGATAATATTAAATTGATTGGTCTATCATACGGAATTTCAGAGAAAAAATCTCTTGAAAGAGCAGAAGAATTATTTAAATTTTTAAAGATAGAGGAAAATCTAAAAAAGAAACCGACCGAACTTTCAGGAGGACAGAAAGTTAGATTAAATATCGTTTTATCGATGCTTCACGATCCTTCTATAATAATTTTAGATGAACCTTTTGTTGGACTTGACTTTGAAAACAGAAGACTTCTCTGGCATTTTTTAGAAAAATTAAGAAAAAAAGAGAAATCAATAGTCTTAACATCTCATCTTTTAAATGAAGTTCAAGAGCATGCAGATAAACTTGTAATCTTAAGGAATGGGAAGGTTTTTTTCAATGGTAATATAAAAAAATTAAAGGAAAAATTAAAAATAAACTTTATTTATGAGATAAGAATATCTAAAATATCGAGTGAAAAATATGAAAAGTTAAAAAAATTTTGTATTTACAAAGACATAAAAATAATGGATTTTTATGAAAACTATGCGATGTTTGGAGTTCAGTCAGAAAAAGAAAAAGAGATTTTATTGAATTATCTTAAAAATATTGATATAAATATAGGGGAGAAAAGTTTCAGGGAACCGAATCTCGACGAAATTTTTCTTAGCACCGAATGAAATTATTAAACAGGTTTTTTGGTTATTTAAAAAAGGACTTTTACTTAGTATATAAAAGAAAAAAATTTTTTTACCTTTTTTTAGGAATTCCTTTAATTCTTGCTTTACTCTTTAATTTTTTTCTTAATCCAGTTTCATACAAATTAAACGCTGGTGTTTGCGATTTAGACAAAAGTTCTTTGTCAAGAAATGTTTTAACAGCAGACAATATTAATTTTAAAATTTTAAATGAAGAAAATTGTACAGAATTATTAAAAAGAAAGATAATTTTGAAAGAAATTGACTTTGGAATCGTAATCCCAAAAAATTTTGAAGAAGAAATAAATAACTTAAAACAATCTCATTTAAAAGTAATCTACGATAATACTGATGTGACTTTTTCAAATCTTATTTCTTGGAAGGTTGATGCTGAAATGTATCGTTTTAAAAGAAGGGTTATCGATGAAATAAATAAAAATTTAAAAGAAGATATAAGTGTTGTAGAAAAAAGTTATTCTGTTTTTAAAGATTATATCCCTTCTTCTCTTAAAAATAAGGCAACAGATTTTGAAAAAAATTTAAAGAATATAAAAGAGCTAGATACAGAGTTTATTTTAAATCCTATATGGACTTCTAAAGAACCTATTTACGAAGAGAAAATAAAAGAAAAAGCCGGAATAGTTTATGTTTTTCCAATAATCTCACTAATAACTATCCTAATGCTCTCTTCAATTTCAATAATCTACGATAGAAAAAACGGCTTTTTAACAAGAGTAAAATCAAACTCTTTTGGGCTTACCTATCTTCTCGCAAAAGTTCTTTTCTTTGTTATTCTTGTTTTTGTTCAATTTCTTATAGTTTTGAGTATATTTTTCTTCAACGGAATAAAATATGATTTAAGCTTAAACTTTTTAGTTCTTGTTTTAGCAGTAGGAATTTTAAATTGTTTAACTGGTTTTATTATTGGTTTTTTATCTGAAAACGAAGGAATAGCTGTTTTATTTTCTCTGATTATTTCTTTTCCCCTAATGCTTATCTCAGGGATTTTTTATCCTGTCCAAACTCTTCCGAAGATTGTTCAATATTTATTCTTAATAAACCCTCTTTCTTATCAAATTTCTCTCTCAAAAAGCATCATCTTATTCAACCAACTACCAAAAAAAGATTGGGTTTATCTTTCTATTTTGCTATTTTTAATTTCTTTCTGGCTTTTAAAAAGAGATAAGCTTTTTAAATGAATTTTGTTTCTCTTTTTTATGGTTTTAACAGGAATAATAAAAAATCTTCCAGAAATAAAAAAACCTGACAAAAAATTAGGTTTTAATACAAAACTAAAATGGACTTTTATAATATTAATTTCCTATTTTGTTCTGGCAAGTATACCTCTTTATGGATTAACAGAAGTTGCACTTTCAAATTTTGAATATTTAGCAATTCTTTTAGGAACAGAGTTTGGATCTATTATTTCACTAGGTATTGGTCCTATAGTAATGGCTTCGATTATTTTACAGCTTTTAGTCGGTGTTCAAATAATCAAAATAGACACAAAATCCGAAGAAGGAAAAAAATTTTATCAAGGGTTAAACAAGTTATTTGTATTCTTTTTCATTATTTTTGAGGCTGTTATTTATGTTTTAATGAAAGGTTTGCAAGCAAATCCTGGATGGGAAGGATTTCTGATTCTTCAGCTTTGTATTGGCGGCTTAATAATTTTTTTTATGGATGAGATCACGCAAAAGTGGGGATTTGGTTCTGGAGTTTCTTTATTTATCGCTGCAGGTATAGGAAAAAGATTATTTTCAGGGCTTTTTCAATTTGTTGATCAATCTGGAGCAATAAAACCAATCGGTGAAGTATTGGTGTTTTTCTCTAGTTTAATAGTTGGAGATGGAAAAACTGCCTTTTATGCATTAATTAAAATTTTAATTACTGCTGTTCTTTTCGTTGTTGTTATTTGGGCACAATCTCTTAAAGTTGAGATCCCTTTGGCTTTTGATAGAATTAGAGGTTATGGAATAAAATGGCCATTACCTTTATTTTATACAGGAGTTATCCCTGTTATTTTGGTCTCTGCTTTAGTTGGAAATATTCAGTTATTTGGTAGTTTGCTAGAAAATTATTTAGGAAGACCTACAATTTTAGGAGAATTTTCAAAACAAGGAGGGGTGCCTTATTCTGGTTTAGCTTTTTGGATTCATTCAACTCCCATACTCGAATTATTTCTAAAAGAGAGTTTAACATGGAGATATCTTCTTCAAGGAATATCTCATCTTCTTTTTTATGTCGTTTTTTCAATAATTTTCGCTTATTTTTGGGTTATGACAGCAAATTTAGATGCTGAAAGCCAAGCAAAGAATATTTTAAGCTCTGGTTTAAGCATACCTGGTTTTAGAAGGGATGAAAGAGTTTTAGAAACAGTTCTTAAAAGATATATAAAACCATTAACAATTTTAGGTGGAGCTTCGATAGGTTTTTTAGCAGCAATAGCAGATTTGACCGGTGCACTCGTCGGGGGAACATCAATACTTTTAGTAGTTATGATTATTTATCAATTTTACCAAAATATTGCTCAACAGCATGCTCTCGATATGAATCCTGCTTTGGCAGGATTTTTTAAAGGAGGTTAAATGATAGAACAAATACTTGAAATTATGAAAAGCTATCCGAAGATGTCTTTAATAATTATTTCATTAGTAGTTTCTTTTGTTTCAACGCTTATTACAAAACATACAACAGACCAATCACTTTTAAAAAGCATTAAAGAAAGACAGAAAGAAATTCAAAAAGAAATTAAAGAGAAAAAATATTCTCAAACAGATAAAAGATTTCTTAAGTTACAAAAAGAAATGCTTGAGTTGAGTGGAACAATGATTAAACATAGCTTTAAACCTACGCTGATTACATTAATTCCTTTTCTTCTTTTGTTCTCTTTTTTAAGAAAAATTTATTTTCCTTTAATTGGAAATTCTTGGTTATGGTATTATCTTGTTCCTAGCTTATTAGTTAGTGGTTTTTATAAGAAATTATTAAAACTTGCCTAAATTTTCAAGAAATTTTTTAAATTTTTTTTTGCGACTTTTCTAAAAACATTGTAATCTAAAATCCCTGATTCACATATTATTCCGCTAACGCTTCTTCCTTTGATTTTATCAAAAGCATAATATTCAACATTTATATTCGGATTTCTCTCGTCCCAAACTTCTTTTCCGCTTCTTTTTTCAAGTTTTACATTTTTTGTATATTTTAATGAAAAACCAACCGAATAACAAGGAACATTATATAGTGAGGAGATTTTTACAAGGATGCTTGTTCCTATTTTATTAAAAATATTTTTTTTTGTATATGCGTCTGCTCCAAAAAGAAACAAATCGCATTTTTTAAGAAAGTTTTCTGCTGATAAGTCGGGAGTAATATAAACAACAATGTTTTCATTAGATAAATCTTTTGCAGTCATTCTTCCTTGATAAAGCGGAGCCACTTCAGTAGTATAAACCGTAAATTTTTTTTTCTTCTTATGCGCGTATTTCAATAATTCAATAACGGAAGAAGAATGACAATGAGTGTAAATTTTCATCCCATCTTTTATTAAATTTAATCCTTCTCGATTAATCGAGTCTTGTGCTTTTTTCATATAATTTAAAAGAATTTTAGCAGTTTTTTTTACATTTTTGGATTTAAGAAGAATCTTAATAAAATTTTGCAGTAGAGGTTCAGTTGGTCTTGTGGATATAATTTGTTTTGCGTGCTTTTTGTCAGGATAAAGAAGAAAAGCACTGACTCCTTCTTTTGCAATATTATTTGCACCTTGTATTTTTATAGCCTTAATATCCGAAATAATTTTTTTAAATTTTTCTTCTTTATCAAACCTCTTTTCCATAATTATTAAAAATAAATACACTATAAAAAGATTACTCAAAATGTTTAAAAATACTCTTTTTTTTATAAAATAATGGAATATGAAAAATTATTAAAAAATGTATACCTAAACATCTCAAAAAAAGAATCTTCTTGCGATAGATTTGAAATAAAAAAACCAATAATTATCTATGAAGGTAAAAAAACAATAATAACAAATTTTTTTATAATTGCTGATTGTATGAGAAGAAATCCGGAACATCTTGCAAAGTTTTTATATAAAAATCTTGCTTCTTTTGGAGAAATAGCCGGCGATAGATTAATTTTAACTAGAAAGATACCCAAAGAAATTGTATCTCAAAAGATTTTTTTATATGCTGAGCAATTTGTTAAATGTAAAAATTGCGGTAAACCGGACACAGAAATAGTTGAAGACAAAAAAGAAAATTATTTAAAATGTTTAGCATGTGGCACTAAGTATATTTTAACTAAAATTTAGGAGGAATATGGCAATAGAAGGATACAGTGTCAAAGCAAAAAAGAAAGTTAATATAAAGGACCCAACAATAGAGAAGACATCTAAAGGAGTATACATTGCGAAAGGAAAATGCCCAGAAACAGGTGTTGTTGTTTGCGCAATGTTATCCGAAGAAAAAGCTCTCGATGCTATAAAGAAAGGCGAAGCAAAAAAAGGTTTTTAATAAAACATTGAAGAAATTCTGAATTAAAGAAATTAGATGAAGATTTAGGCTTGAAAGAGTTTAAAAATCCTTAAACATCGTTTGAGTTTATCCTTTTTTTCTCATAAATTCCTTTGCTTCTAAAAAGGTCAATTCTTCTTCAACTTCTGTTAATCTTTTTGAGTAGCTTTTTATCATGTTATTGTAAATTCTCGAATCAATTTGTCTTTTAACTAAATACTTATCTTGTGCTTTCTTTATTAAATCAATCAATCTTTCTTTCTCTTGAACGAGAGCTTTATTTTTTCCTTTAATTTTTCCCAGATAAGCAAGACTTGTCTCTAATTTTATTTCTTCTTCTACACAATAGCTTAATCTATCTTCATATTGAGACATTGCTGTTTGATATTCTTCCATTGACATATGAGCTAGTTCAAAACACTCTCTTTGAACCATCTTCATTAATTCTAAAAGAAGCAATTGTTCTTGTTTAATAAGTTTAAGTTTTCTTTTTAATAAAAACCTCTTTGTTAATAAACTTGTTGAATAGCCAAAAACTAAAAAAGAAGCTAAAATTGAAGCTGATTGTAGCGGATTGTTTTTTACATAATAAAGAAGATTAAATTCTCCTTTTGTTTCTGCTGCATAAGTTAATTTAGCTTGTTTAAATTTTTCCAACGCTTCTTTGAATGCTCCCCTATTAAATAAAGCTTCTGCTAAGAAAAACATTTTTTCTGTTTCCATAACTTTAATTCCATTTCTTTTAGCTTCCTTAATCATTTCTTCTAATTCTTTTTTTATTTTTAAACCATCTAAAGCAGACTCATAAATTATTTTTAATTCTTCATAATCTTTCTTTAAAGAAGAAAACTTTGTTTCATTTAGATTATTTTCCATAGATTCAAGAAGAGAAAGAAGATCTCTTAAATAAAGATCTGATGAATTCATTTTATTTATCATAATTTTAGCTTCTTCTAATAATTTAGATGCATCTTCTCTGGACATATCTAAAATATAAAGAGTTACAACTTTTATTTCAGAATAAAGACTTTTTGTTTGATTTGTTTCTACAAAACCCTCTATTCTAAACTTTAGAGTGTAATTTCCTTCCTTAAAATACGAGGGAGCCATTATTTTTATTGTTAAATTAAATTTTGAATTCCCTTCTATTCTTTCTATTTTTTTAGGTATTATATTTATAAATTCAGAGTTTATTCCAGAGACAGAAATTTCTAAGTTTGTTAAAGGTTGAGGATATTTGTTTTTTATAGGGAGAATAAACTCTTGTTCTTTTCCTATAACTAATTCAAATTGTGCCTCACTTCTTTCTGTTTTTCCACCACTAGAAACTCCCCCTCCACCAAAAGAAGTCTGTGGGCTCATGATCATTTCTGTTTTTGGTTTACAAATATCTGCAGTAATTAATCCTTCCTTATAAACCGGACATCTAAATTCAAAAGAGACATTTTTTTCTAATATCTCTCCTTTTGTATGGTTTATTAAAACTAGTTCTCCTGTAGAGTTTTCATAACCAAAAGCATAAGTTTTCAAAATATAATTTTTTTGATTTAAGTTTTTTAAATTGTCCTTATTTAAAGAAAGTGTTAAGTTTAAGTAATTTTTTTCTGTGTTAACCAAAGTTAGGTTTTCTAAATATAAACTATCATAAACAAATAAATCTAAAATTTCTTCTGGGATTGTCCAATTAAAATGAACATTGTAAGCAGTATTATTTGGATTTTCTTCTCCGCTTACAACATTCCTTACATATGCCTTGAAACTAATATTTCCTTCAACTAAATCAATTATTCCTGTTTTAGGATATTCTTCAACGATATTTTCTAAATAAGCTCCAGGAGTTACAACCATCTTCATATTTATTGTTACATTGTTTTTTCCGTCTATTGTATCTGTAACATTTGAAGCAATTGTAAAATAAGGATACTCTTCCAAAACAGAAGATGCTTTTGGGAAAGCAGCATATATCTCTAAAGTTTTGTTTTCTTTTGAAGAAATAACTAAATGATTTACTTGTGTTTCGTTTGAAATGTATTTTATACCCCTATAATTAGTCTCGCTAAAATCTTCACCAGCATAGTAAACACTAAATCCTAAAATGTTTAATTCTGAACCACTTCTGTCTCCAGTAACCCAACCACCCCCACTTCTATTTCTCGCAAATTTAATAACACAACCATTTCCTTCATTATATTCAGCATCTCCTAAATTTATTAATGTAATATTTCCAATGTTTTTTAAAATATTGTATCCACCAATTGTTCCCAAATTGAAACCACTTCCTGTCGTAGTTAGATTCCAAGAACAATCCCAAAAAATAGATAGATTTGTTTCATTAGTTGAATAACTATTTTCTTCATCAATAGCAAAAACTCTAAAAGAAAAGTTTTGTTCGTATCCTGGAGTAAAGTTGAAAACTAAGTTTGATTCACTCGAATTTAACTCTCCTTCTATATAACTCAAATTTAAAACAGATTCATCTTCCCAAGACAGAGATGAGTTTTTAACTTGTAAAATTACATTAGCAAGATTATTTTCTGCATCGCTAACATTAACATAAAATCTTATTTCTTGAAAAGGATCTAAAGAGTTTAAATCTTTTGGGAAGTAAGAGAAGTTTTTTATAATAGGATAAGAATTTCCTACAATAACTCTTGTTTCTGTTGAAGCAGAATAACCTGCCTTATCAAAAACAGTTACATTATAAAGAATTTCTTCTTTAGCTCCTAAAGGCCCTCTTTCAATATTAAATAACCACAAGTTATCTCCTATATTTTTAAATAAACTTTCGTTAGGGAAAATATATGTATTTGTTGTATTGTTGAAATAAACAGAAACGTTTGCTATATTTACTTCCTTTATTAAAACAGAAATATTAAATTTTTTTGAAAATCCTGTGTTGTTTCTGGGATTATCATCAGAAAAATTGATTAAAGGAGAAGTTCTATCCAAAACAATTATTCTTGTTTCTGTAGTTGATATTTGGTTTAAAGAATCAGTTAAACTTGCGTTTAAATAATAAACATCTTCTCTTAAATTAGTAAAGTTTATTTCTCTTTCTGATGTTGAATTAATTAATTCTGTCGAATTCCATAAAGAGATGTTTATATTTCCGTCTAAGAAGGTTTCAATTTTTGCATAAATCCAGTCCTGAGAATAAAATCCTGTTTTGGTTGTATTAGAAGAAAAATTGAATTCATTTATAGAAAATATTGTCCAATTTATTCTCGAAAACAAATAAGG
>CAKZRD010000012.1 GCA_937143345.1 uncultured archaeon | reverse complement strand
GTTAAAAAGAAGCAAAAAGAAATTCAGGAAAAAACAGAAGAAAATAAAACCGCCTCTTCAAATGGAATTAATTATTGGATGGTTTCTTCTATTATTTTAGGTATTTTGTTAGTCTTTTCTATTATCCTTATTTTGTTTATCTTTATTTTGTCAGATAATTTTGGAGGAATTTCAAAAAAAGAAGCTGAAGAAAAACTAAAAGAATTTGCTAGTTTGCAAGGAGCAGAATTAGAAATTAAAGAGGTTAAATCTATAGGGAGTTTATACAAAGTTAGTTTTAGTTTTATGGGACAAGAAGGAGAGTATTATGTTTCTAAAGATGGAAAATATATCGGACAGATGATAGAATTAGAGGAAATAAAAAAGATTTTGTCCGAGCGTATTACTCCTATGTCTGAAACACCAAAAGAAATTCCTAAATCAAATAAACCAAAATTAGAACTTTTTGTTATGACTCACTGCCCTTATGGAACACAAGCTGAAAAAGGATTTATTCCTTTTATGGAAGCTATAGGTAATAAAGTTGATTCTAAAATAAGGTTCGTTCATTATTTTATGCATGGTCAAAAAGAAGAAAATGAAACATATAGGCAAGTTTGCATAAGAGAAGAACAACCTGGAAAGTTTATAGAATATTTGAAAGAATTTTTAAAGGAAGGGGATTCTGCTAAAGCTGGAAAAGTTGCTAATATTGACGAAGAGAAAGTTAAGAAATGTATTGATAATGGAAATGCAAAGAAATATTACATTGAAGATTCTGAATTAAGTAAAAAATATGGTGTTCAAGGAAGCCCTACTCTCGTAGTTAATGAAGTGCAGGCATCTAGTGGAAGAAGTCCTGCTGCTTATCTACAAACAGCTTGCTCTGCTTTTAACACAAAACCTTCAGAATGTTCAACATTAAGTTTGTCTAGCCAAACTCCCGCACCAATGTGGGGATGGGATTCTTCTTCTGCGTCTGCAACAACCGCTCAATGTTAAAATTTTTTTGTTTTAAAAAATATCCTTAAATGAATATTTGCGGTTTTATTCAAAAATAGATACTTAACAAAATTCAAAGATTTTTTAATAATAAAAATTATGAAAATATTTTTTTTAACATCAAACAAAGGAAAATTTTTTGAATTTAAAGAAATGATCCCAGAAATTAAACAATTAGAAATTGATTTAATGAAATATAAGAAGTAGATGCAAAAAAAGTTATAGAACATAAAATAAAATAAGCCAAAAACATAAAAAAGCACCAATTATTGTTGAAGATATTCTCTTTATATGAATGGTTTAAACTGGCTTCCAGGTCCTTTAATTAAATGGTTCTTAAAAAAAATGAGTTTGGAAGAAGTATTTCAAATCGCCAAGAGAGCAAAAAACCTAAAAGCAGAGGAAAAAACAATAATTGGTTTTTCTCCGAAAAAAGAAGAAATTTATTTTTTCGAAGGCAAAATAAAAGGAAAAATTGTTCCACAAAGAGGAAAAAACGGATTTGTGTGGGATAAAATTTTTCAACCAAAAGATTCAAACAAAACTTTTGCTGAAATGTCTCCTAAAGAAAAAAATGAGATAAGCATGAGAAAAAAAACAATAGAAAAATAAAAGATTTTCTAAAATCAAGAATCTAAGGTTTTATCCAAATACTCTTCTTCCTCTTGTGTAAGTTTAAGTTGCTTCCTTATTTTTTTATTTTTTAAGATTAATCTAATTAAAAGAAAATCTTTCATTGCTTGTTTTTTTGATATGTGGCAGAATTTTGCATATTTTTCACTTATGGAAAGTTTTTTCTTATTTCTTTGATTTTGAAGCCATATTTTTAGAATTCTTAATGGTTTTCTATAGTTTGTCATACCTGTCCTATTATATTTTTTTGAAGCAGCAATGGCAGGGCCTATAAAAAAATTTTGATAAACTAAAAATCTCCAATGTTGTTGTCGATGAACTCTTCCCCTAAAAACATCTGCTCTTGATAAAGCATCAAAAGCCTTGGCTAATTCTTCTCCCTTATATTCTAAGGGTATATTTTCTTCAATCCAAAGAAAAATCTCATCTGTCGTCATATTTACTTCGTCATAAACTCTTAAAATTCTATCATCTATTTTTGCAAATTTAAAAATAGCATGCAAAGCATAAAAGATTGATTGCTCTTTGTTTCTTTCATCTAACTCCTTTGCAAGAATTCCTTCGTCAAGTTTTGAAAGAGATTGTAAATCGTTTATTGCGGCTCTTGCGTCTCCCCTAGCTTTAATGGAAATAGACAAAAGAACTTCTTTTGGAACAACAATATTTTCTTTTTTACAAATTTCATTTAATAATTCAAAAATGTTTTTATAATCTAAATTTTTTAATTGAACAAGCTCAGATTTTTCTCTTAACAATGAAAATTTTTTATCCCATATGTCATTAGCTGTTATTATTATTGGAAAAGAAGTTTTTTCAATTAAAGCTAAAAGTTCTGATAAACCACCCTTTTCCGAAGAAGAAATTCCATCTACTTCATCGACTAAAATTATTTTGTATTTTCCAAATAAAGAATTTTGAATAGAAGCAGGTCCAATAACAGAACTTATTTTTTGTTTGTCTCTGAAATCTGAAGCATTTAGTTCAAGAATTTCTGAATCTGTTTCTGCAGCAACTACATAGGCAAGTGAGGTTTTTCCTACGCCAGTCGGACCATAAAGTATAATTGCTTTTTTCTTCGGAAAATTTTTTAAAAAATTTCTTATTTTTTCAATTGCAAGTTCTTGTCCTTTTAAAAAAGAATACTTTGTTGGTCTATATTTTTCACTCCAAGGAATATTTATCTGATTTATCATATCAAACTTTACCTTTCTTCCCTGCTAATACAAAACCAGCAAGTAAGGCTTCAAGTTGTATAAATTCATCACTCCCTTCAACAAGTCTAAACTCAATCTCTCCAGTTTTCTCGGTTAATTTTACTTTTAACTCTTCGTCAATTTTTAAATTCCAGATTTCCTTTTGTATCGCTTTTATAATGTCTGTACCAGAAACAGAATCTTTAAGCATTATATCTAAAAGTTTTTTTCTTGCGTTTTCGAAATCTCCAGCTAAACAATAATCCAAAACAATCCTTACATCTGTTGGTTTTGCTTGTGAAACAATGGTGTTTATCAAATCAATGGTTATATTCGGGGAAATCGAAGCTGTAGCCTGTAAAAGATTAATAATTCTTCTGCAATCTCCTTCTGAATATTCATAAAGAGCATCGAATGCTTCTGGAGTTATTGTTAGACTCTCGCTTGCGCAAATCAAATCAATTCTTTTTTTTATACTTTTTTTTTCTAAAAGCTGAAATCTGAAAACAACACATCTTGACTGAATAGGATCAATTATTTTTGAAGAATAATTACAAGAAAGAATAAAACGACAAGTATTTGTGAAGTTTTCCATTGTTCTTCTTAAAGCTTGTTGAGCTTCTCTTGTCAAAGCATCTGCCTCGTCTAAAAAAATCACTTTAAAAGGTACAGCACCCAAGGCCCTTGTTCTCGCGAAATCCTTAACTTTTTGTCTTATAACATCAATACCTCTTTCGTCTGAAGCATTTAATTCAAGATAATTTTCTCTCCAACTTTCTTTAAAAAGCTCCTTAACAACTATTAAAGCAACTGTAGATTTTCCTGTGCCTGCTGGACCTGCGAAGAGCAAATGAGGAATATTCAAAGAATTAACCAATGATTTAACTCTTTTTATTACTTCTTCCTGACCTACAACCTCTTCGAATTTTTTAGGCCTGTATTTTTCTGTCCAAATTTCATTAGTCATGCTAAAAAATCGAAAAATAGATTTAAAAGGATTATTATACTAAATTATTTTGTTCTTCTAATTTTTCTCTTTCTTTTTTCTTCTTTTAATTTCTTTCTTTGCCACTTCCAACGCATCTGATTCTTTTTTTTCCAACGACGAGAACTTCTTTTCATAAAAAAGATAAGAAAAAAATATTTATAAATCTTTCTTGTTTAAGATTTCTATTTCTACTAAAAAGAGTTCCTTCAATGCACCTTCTAAAGAAAGTTCTCTTTTCTCTTCATAGTTTTTTAGTTCTGTTTTAGATATTTCCGTCCATTCTAAAAACCTTGAAGAAATTCTGTAATATTTTCTTGAAAAATAAACAAATTCAGAAAGAATTGTTCTCTTTTTATTAACTTTACAAAGATATTTTAAAACAGAGAAACTCACTTATTGCTAAATCTCTAATATTATCTTAGATATGTCTTATTTTCAAATTTAAAAGATCTAGGTAAAAAGATAAAAAAGAGATGTCTTTCGGATTTGGAATTCTTCTATGAGAATAGAATATCTTTTTATAAGTTCAAAGGAATAAAATTTACAATACCTATCTTCCTTGTCTGATTTAACTTTAAGAAATTTAAGAAGGCTATCCTTGCCTTTCGTTAAATCACCAAGGTATTCCAAAGCACCTATAATATCTAAGAGCAATTCTTTTTGTTCATTTGACATTGAAAAAATAAATTTCTCTAATTTAAAAAAATTTATATACCTTATTAATATTTATTAAGAGGAAGTCCCATCTTCTAGTGGTCAAGGATATCGCCCTCTGGAGGCGATGGCCCAGGTTCGAATCCTGGTGGGACTATATTGAATTAAATATTGATGGATTAAATTTGTTTTTTATTAATAAACAACAATTTCCGGATAGCAAGCAGAGTTTCCAAAAAGATCTTCACATCTGATATAGTAAGGAGTTCCTTTCTTTAAGCTTGTTTTGAATTCTTTATCTTTTATTCTCTCCATAGAACTTCCGTTATTATAAACATGTATACATCCATCATTATTTGCAAATTTACAATTTGCTTTTTCATCTAAGGAAATTGTTAAGTGTCCCGTGCTTGTGTAGGCCCTTAAAATTTTCGGGGGAGATCTGTCTATAATTAAATTTAAATTATAACTTGCACTTGCTTTATTTCCTGCAACATCTTTACAAAGAACATCTATTTTATAAAGAGTTTCAATAGGATTTGGAATTAAGTCAATATGAGTAGAAGAGTTTGTCCTATTAAATAATTTCCAAGAAGAAAGAACATCTCCTATTTTTAATCTCCATTTGCATTCTGCCTTTCCTCTTTCTGCGCCATCTTTTGTTCTTAGCTGTATAGAAATATTTTGTATTGAACTTCCAGCAATATAATCTTCTATAGGAGAAAAATCTATTATTTCCAACGCATGCGATGCTTTTAAAACATATTGAAAGCTTTTATTATTTTTATTTCTTTGATAATATTGGTCTTCTTTTCCTTCTAATTCTGGTTGGTCTTGACATTTTATATAAAATCTTGTAGAATTCCCTATAACTGTTGTTATGTTTCTTAATTCTCCTTCACAAAAGAAACCTTCAGCAATATTTTCTTCAGTTATTTGATTATCACAAGAAAATTGATTTAAATTATAAAGATTTCCTTCTTTATTTAGAGAAATTCCCATTTCATCATAATGTTTATCTTCTAAATCCCATCTGCATTCTGCTGGTTCATTTAATCTAAATTTTATTTTCTTCGTTGTTTTGTTAAATTCAACAAAAGAATTTGAGGGAGGATAAAACTCTAAAATTTCTGGGGGAATTTGATCAGGGGTTTTCATAATTTCTAAATTTATTATATAAGGATTTACATTGTAGTTCCCTGCTCCGTCTTCACATCTAATAAAAATCTCGTATTTCCCATCTTTTGTTAAAACAGGATAATTATTAACATCTTCGTCCTCTCGTAATGCTCTTGACATAGTTAAACGAAATTCATGGGTTCTACTAAATTTCCCATCTGTTTCATATTTCATATTATCTATCTTACCAGAAGTTCTAGAAAGATCAAATTTGCAATAAGAATCCTCATCCGTATTAAGTATTATTTTGACAGAACTAAATGGAGGAACAGGGTTTTGTGGGTCTTGGGCGTGAAAAATTGTTGGTGATCTTAAATCATTAGATGAAACACAAACTCCGCTATCAATTCCTTTTGGTTCTTTATATTCGCAATTTTTTCCTATTGCTTTACATCTATATTCTGAACAAGGAAGACCATCTGCTCCGCATAGAGTACAATTTCCTGAAGAAGGAGGACGCCAATCTTTCGCAGAAAAAAAGAATTTGAAAAGAATATGATCTGTTCTTCCTTCTGTACCTCTTTTTACAATAGATTCTGCTATGTTTTCTGTAGTTCCTTCGACATCTAACCAATTCAGTTTACCAGCACAATCTCCCAAACCAATAGTTCTTTGATTTAGAAGTTCAATTAATTTAGGATCTGCAATCTTACCGGAAGAAGCGAGAGATTTCATACCTGGAAAGTTTATTTCAAAGCGATCTTCTAAACTACACCACTTATTTCCCTCAAAAAAGAGAGGGTGATTAGAATAATTAGGAACTTTACAAAAACCTACTCCAACACCTGCACAATCATCTCTCTTCCAGTCTTTTGGATCTAAGGATATTAGTCCAGCATTTCCCCATCTTTTTTCTTCAGAGTTTATAATAGTATTATAAGTAGAACTCTCTTTTATTCTCCACCCATCACAAGATCCCATATCATGATCTAACCAAGCATGTTTTGGGCCGTAATCTCCGATACTACACTCTCCTTTTGCTGAATAATTTTTAGAAGACAAATCCCTCCCAGTAGTAATCTTTGGAACACACATAGGTAAAGAAAGTTCTTTCATTAAATCAGAAGAAACTTCTAAAACCATAATTCCTGCTTTGGCTTGTGGGAGGTTTCTCCAATTTGCTCTTTCTTCTCCGCAGATTATATTTTCTTCTCCTAGGAATTGGAGACAATCATCTAATCTTGTAACAAAACACCATTCAGGATCACAATTTTCGATTTTGTTTAAGCCAGTTTCTTCATCTAAAACATTAGCGGCAAAACAATCTTGCGCAGGATTTGCAACGCATTTTGCATTGTTTCCATTCGGAATACAAACCTCGTTTCTGTAATCAGCGCAAGGTTCTGTAACAACTTTCCCATCTATACAAATTTGTCTGAAAAATCTTGTTCCTACATTATCTTGAAAAATATAGTCTTTAGCTTCTCCTTTTTTTTTGATAGGACCAGCCTTTTCATTGGTTTTTTTAAATACTACTTCCCTAACATCAGAATTTAAGATTTTTCCATTTAACCCAATACACCAGCTTTCCCCATTTTTTTTCCCTATATCAACACAATTAAGATTTTTACAAAACGCCTCTCCTGAACTTTTTTGCTGGCAGATATACCCTTCACTATAAACACAATTATTAACAAGCTCGTCTCTATTTCCACACGAATCGACTTTGTAAACATTTCCGTCATCAAAACATTTTGTTTTTTCTGTTTTTTTGCATCTTGTTTTTAATGAAGGGTCTGAACAAAGTTTTCCTTCATGAAAATTTTCTGGAGTACATTGTTTTTTTTCTGTAAATTTACAAAAATCATAATCGTAAATACAAGCACCCAATGTCTGTGCTTTAGATAAAGAAGAACATTGGTTTGCTGAAGAGGATGGTTGCCATTGAAATTCAAAACCTTTTGCAGAAGACTCAATTTGGCAATTTCTTTGTGTAGTATAAGAAACACTTCGACCTAAGACACAACAACCCATAGAACATTCAGATAAAGCATTGCAAGATGAATCCGGATTCCAAATATTCGGAGAAGGACAAGAGTTATACGGAACTCTTAGAGAACAAATACCTGAAGAAACATCAAAACAACAACCATCTGCGTATACAAAACTTATTCCGAAAAGAAAAATAACTAAAAATAAAAATTTAAATCTCATGGCGTTTTATCACAATTTTTAACAGCAAAGTTTAATTTTGTTTTATTATAATAATCTTTTATTGTATAAACTCTATCGCCTTTCGAACCTGTAAAGAAAGTTATAGCATAATCATTATATTTATTCATTAATCCAATCGTATCAGCAGTACAACTATCTACGGGACAATTACATGAAGATTCTTGATTTAAAATTTCATTCGAAATCTTTATCAAATCCCAAAGAGAAGAATCTAAATAACTATCAAAATTACTTATGATTTGCTCACTTTCTCCTTTAGAGATTTTTATTTCTCTTTTAGCCTTCAAGTTTATTCTTTTAGGAACAATTTCTATAGAAAAATTTAGTTCTCCCATTTCTATTTTATAAGAAGGATTTGAATTTTTGAAATCTTTAAAGCAGTTTTCAACATCTGACAAAATTTTTTCTTTTAATTCTTTTTCAATTCTAGTTTTTGATTGGGCGTCGTTTCTTGTACAAATAGTTTTTTTTGCAGAAGTATAGCAGTGATAAGAAACATCTTTGCCTTGATAAACAAGTTTATTATTAGGATCAAAATAAAAACCTTTTTCTAGATATTCCGGCAAAACTTTTTCTAAAGTTTTTTTAATACAAGGCGTTATCTCATTATAAAAATCCTTATCTTTTGTTGGCTTAACGAACTCGGGCTTTGAAAAAAGAAAAAACAAAGAGATAATTCCAACAAGAACCAAAATTCCTAGAACAATAAATAAAGTTATTTGAGATTTTTTCCCTCTATTTTTCATAGAAAAAAAAAGAAAAAAAGATTTATAAATTTATTGATAAGTTTTTATTAATTTAATAAAATAAAACTTTAATTTAAAAATTACTGAATGAAACAGCAAGAATATTAGATCTTTTAATGATACAATTAATTATTCAGATAAATTAAAATTAACGAAGATTAAGAAGAACAAAGCTCAGCAACACTTGTTTTTGAAGCATTACACTTCTGACCTATTTGACAGATATTATAAATTTTAGAGGAGTTTTCACATCTACAAGGCGCCACTTTTAATTTTTCATTACCATCTTTAGGGTTACATTCATTTAAAGTATTCTTCCAATTAACGCATTTTTCTCCATTAACCATATAATTTTCAGCGTCTTTTAATTTTGGTTCAGAAGCAAAAACTCTTGAGCAAATATTTCCAATGAAGGTTTCTTTTTCTGTTTCACAATTTGTTTTTTTAACAAACTGTTCTAAACCTTCAAGCACAGCG
This sequence comes from uncultured archaeon, assembly GCA_937143345.1. Taxonomy (GTDB): domain Archaea; phylum Nanobdellota; class Nanobdellia; order Pacearchaeales; family GW2011-AR1; genus CAKZRD01. The sequence goes on along the minus strand of CAKZRD010000012.1, from coordinate 19,489 downwards.
CCTTTTCTGATATTTGTGTCTATATACCAACAGTTAACACTCATCTCCCCACCAGACTTAAGTTTTACTCTCTTTTCAGAACTACAATAAGATGCTTCTTGTCTTTGAATTTCCAGTCTGCATGTTTCAACAGCAACAGTTACGGTTGGGTCGGCAGCATCTATTATCGCACCACCAGTAGTAAAAAATTTCCAACTAAAATAAATAACTAATCCGCCAACAAATAAAGCAAGAATAATAAAAATAATAAGATTGCTTTCTTCTGCTCCTCTTTTTTTTCTTTTTATCATAAAAATCAAAGAAAAATATTATTTATAAATCTTTCCTTATAACAACAAAGATTTTTCTTAAACTCTTAGGATTTTAATTATTTGTTAATTCTAAAAAGCCAAAATTTAAAACGAAGAAAGTTATTTGTCCTTGAAAATTTTAAGAAGAACAAGATTTAATTTTTTTTAAAAGATTATCTTCTTTTTTTCTACTTTTTCCTATTGTCTGTCCAAAACTAACTAAAACATAATTTATTGAATTCCAATATTTTTTAGGAAAAATTTTCTTTAAATCTTCTTCAATTTTTTTAGGATTGTTGTTTTTTGTCCAATTCATTTTTCTTGAAATTCTTTTTACATGGGTATCTACACCGATAGAAGGAGAATTTCTTCTTTCTGCTAAAAAAACATTTGCTGTTTTTCTTCCAACTCCTGGAAGTTTGATTAGGTCATTTAAAGAGGAAGGAAATTTTTCCAAAGAAGAAATAATTTTTGATGTTTCTTTTATGTTTTTCGCTTTTGTTTTGTAATAGTTTATTGGACGAATAATTTTTTCTATATTTTTAATTTTTGCTTCTCCCAATTCTTTAGCATTTTTATATTTTTTAAAAAGTTCTTCACAGATTTTAATTGTTAAAGAATCTCTTGTTTGAGCAGAAAGGATTATAGCAATAAGAGTTTTCCAGTCATCATCCCAGCCCTCCGCGGCGAGACGTGGCTTTCTTTCTTTTTCAAGAATTTTTTTTATAAGGAGAAATTCTCTAATATAAGAAGAATTTTTCATTTTATTTCTTTGAAGCCAGTATATTTCCAAAGAGCTTTTGGGATTTTTATTGAACCATTTTCTTGTTGATTATTTTCGATTAATGATATTATCAGTCGAGGCAAAGCTAAACCAGAACCATTTAAAGTATGAACAAATCTCAAACCGCCTTTTCCTTGAACTCTACAATTCATTCTTCTAGCTTGAAAATCTGTACAATTAGAACAAGAAGAACATTCCAAGTATCTGTTCATTCCAGGGCTCCAGACTTCCAAATCATAAGTTTTTGCTGAAGAAAAACCCGCATCTGCCTTAGCTAATAAAACTCTTCTATATGGGATTTCTAACTTTTCTAGAATCTTTTCAGCATTTCTTGTCATCTCTTCTAAAAATTTCCAAGAATCTTCTGGATTGCAAATATAAACCATTTCAACTTTCTCAAATTGATGCAATCTAAACAAACCCTCTTCTCCAGCTTTTTTTCCGGTTTCTGTTCTGTAACATTCTGTAAAAGAAAAAAATTTTTTAGGTAAATCTTTTTCTCTTAAAATTTCATCTGCATAAATGTTTGTAACAACAACTTCTGCAGTAGGAATGAGTATCAAATTATCATTAGTTTTATACAAGTCATCTTCGAATTTAGGTAAATTTCCAGTACCAAAAGCTGTTTTTTTATTAACTAATTGAGGAGGATTAACTTCAATAAACCCGTTTTTTTCATGAAAATCCATCATAAATTGGATTAAAGCTCTTTGTAATTTTGCTCCCTTACCAAAGAGAAAATAAAAACCTTCACCAGAAACTTTTGTTGCTCTTTTAATATCAAGGATTCCAAGGTTTTGCATTAATTCAAGATGCCCCTTCGGATTTTTTATTTCTTTTATTTTTCCATATTTTTTTATCTCTTTATTTTTTTCTTTATCTCCAATAGGAACATCTTCTGCTTGAATATTTGGGATTCTTGCTAAAATATCATCAATCTCTTTTTTTAAAGAATCTTCTTTTTCTTCATTTTCTTTTAACTTTTCTGCAACTTCTTTAGCTTTTTTCTTTTTTTCTTCAGATTTATCTTTTTCCCCCTTTTTTATTAAATAATTTATTTCTTCAGAAATCTTGTTTCTTTCGTGCCTTAAAAAATCATCTTCTTTCTTAAGCTCTCTCCATAGTTTATCTTTTTTAATTAGGTTATCAACGAGAAAAACATCATATCCCCTATTCTCGACATTTTTTTTGATTAAATCAGGGTTTTCTCTTAATAATCTTATGTCTATCATATTAGAATAAATTAAAAATAGTTTTTAAAACCTTCTAAATTTATTTCTTTATTTAGTTAGATTAAAAAACAAGTAGAAATAATTTTTATTTTTTTAATTAGATTTTTTTAAATTTTATAAATTTAATAAAAAAATATTTATCAATAAAAGTATTTAGATTAATTATAAATAATTTACCATTAGTTTAATTTTTTTCGATTTTATTTCAATAATAAAAATTATCTCAGCTGTTTTTTAAAAAAATGAATAAATAAAATATTTAGTTATTCTTTGCTTTTAGCATCATTATAAGCATCTATTGCTAATCCGATTACAAAAAGTATTCCTGTAAGTGCTATCCAAACATTTTCCATAACTTGCCATGCAACAGGGTCTGTAAACAACCAAACAAAAGCTAAAATTTCAGAGAGTATTAATAAAACCCCAAATAATTTTCTTTTACCAACATAGAGATAACCTAGACCTGAAAAAATCACATTCAATAGAGCTGCTAACCATGGTTTTTTTGCCATTTTCTGCGATTTATCCTCCTTTCATTTTTTGGCTAATTTATTTATCTTTAATGGTTTTTGTAAAAAAGTATTTAAATAGTTTTCGGTAAAAAATTAATCAGCAGGATTTTTTTATCTCAAGAAAAACAGAAGAGATTTAATTTATTCGAGAACAACTAATCTTATCAAACATTTTAAGTTATAAATTATACATAAAAAGATTTATAAACAAACTTTTTTTTGATTTTTTAAATGGAAGAAAGAAAGATTGTTGTTCCTGGTGAGATAATTGTCGAAGGAGAAAGTTTTCTGCCCGGGGATTTTGTTAGAAAAGAAGGAAATTATATCTTAGCTAACAAATATGGGTTAGCAGAGATAGAAGGAAGGCTAGTAAAGATTATTCCTTTATCAGGTGTATACTTACCAAGAAAAGGAAACATTATAATAGGTAGAGTAACATCAATAAATTATAGGGGTTGGTTAATTGATTTTGACGGACATTATAACGGTTTTCTTTCTTTAAACGAAGTTCCTAAATTCATAAACAAAGGAGAATTAAGAGATTATTTAGATTATGGAGAAGTGGTTTATGCAAAAATAATTGAGGTTGAGGGGAGCAGTACGGAACTATCTCTTAAATTTAAAGGATTAGGAAAACTTGAAGGTGGACAGCTTATTTCAATTAATTCTTTTAAAGTACCTCGTTTAATAGGAAAAGAAGGAAGTATGATTAGTTTAATAAAAGAATTGACAAAAACCAAAATAATTGTAGGACAAAATGGTGTTGTATGGGTTAAAGGAGAAAAAATAGAAGACGAAATTAAAGCTAAAAAAATAATAAAGTTTATAGAAGAAAACTCTTTTGTTTCTGGATTAACAGACAATGTAAAGAAGTTTGCTGAAAAACTTGAGGAAGAAAATGAATAAAGAATCATCTTACAAAAAAAGAAGCGATGGAAGAGAGTTTAATGAGATAAGACCAATAAAAGCAAAAGTGGGAATAGTTCCAAGTGCAGATGGGAGTGCTTTATTTGAAACTGGAAAAACGAGAGCAATTGCAGTTGTAAGAGGACCAAGAACTCTTCATCCCCAGCATATGCAAGACCCATTAAAAGGAATTTTAAGAGTTAATTATCAAATGATGGCTTTTTCTGTTTGGGATAGAATAAAACCAGGAATATCAAGAAGAAGTTTAGAAATAAATAAAGTTATTGAATGGGCACTATCAGAAATAGTTGATCTAACAGAATTCCCAGGATCAGTTGTAGATGTTTTGATTCAAATACCTCAAGCAGACGCAGGAACAAGAGTTGCCGGATTAAATGCTGCTGTTATGGCATTAGCACAAGCAGGAGTTCCAATGAAAGAAATGCTTTCAGCAGTAGCAGCCGGGAAAATCGATAAGACTTTAGTTATTGATGTGAATAAAGAGGAAGAAGATTATGAAGAAGGAGAAGGTTCAACCGATATTCCTCTTTGTTTCGGTTCGTTCTCAAAAAAAATTTATCTTTTGCAATTAGATGGAAAAATATCTATTGAAAATTTTAAAGAAATTTTAAAGATGGGACAAAAAGCAAGTGAAAAAATTTATAAAATACAGGTTGAAGCACTAAAAAATCCAGGTAAGGAGGTAAGAGGATGACCTCGCTGTTAGATAAAAAAAGAATTTTTGAATACCTTGAGAAAGAAGGAAAAAGATTAGACGGGAGAAAACCATTAGATGTAAGAAAAATTGAATTTGAAGAAAATATAAGTGAAAATGCTGAAGGATCTGTTTCTGTTAAGATAGGGGAAACAGAAGTTTATGCAGGTGTAAAACTTTCTATTAATGAACCTTATCCAGATAGTCCTGATGAGGGATCAATGTCTGTAAATGTTGAATTAAGTCCTATGGCTGATGAAGATTTTGAACTTGGGCCCCCAAAAATAGACGCTATAGAAATGGCAAGAATTGTGGATAGAGGAATAAGAGAAAGCAAGTTTATTGATTTTAAAAAGCTTTGTATAAAAGAAGGGGAAAAAAGTTTTACAATAAATATAGATATTTACGCAATAAATAACGAAGGAAACCTATTAGATGCTTGTAGCTTAGCCGCTCTTTCTGCTCTTTGTTTAGCAAAAATGCCTAAATACAATGAAAAAGAAGAAAAAATAGAAAAAGAAATTACAAATAAACCCTTGCCATTAAGAAGAGAAAATATGCCGATTATGGTAACTTTTTATAAGATAGGAAAAAAATTTATTATAGACCCAAAGAGAGATGAAGAAGAAATTGCAGATTACAGATTATCTATCGCAATATCAGAAGAAGACGAAGAGATAAAAATTAATGCAATACAAAAAGGGAGAGAAGGTTCAATTTCTTTTGAAGAAATAGAAGAAATACTTAAAAAATTAGAAGAAATTTATAGAAAGCAATATTTAAAAATAAAAGAAAAAATTCTTAGTTATGGCTAAAGAAGGTTTTACTAAATACGAAAAAGCAAGGATTATTGGGGCGAGAGCGTTGCAGATATCAAATAATGCACCATTATTAATTAATTTATCAAAAGAAGAATTAAAAAAATTAAACTATGACCCTTTGAGGATAGCTGAGAGAGAATTTGAGGAAGGAGTTCTTCCAATATCTGTTGAAAGACCAATGCCATTAAAAGCAAAAACAGGGATTGAAAAAATAGACAAAGAAAAAATTCTTAAGGAGGCTGATAAAGAAATAAAATTAGAAGAAGAAAATATAGAAGAGTTAGAAGAAAGCTTAAATGAAGAAAGCGATGAGATTGAAAAATCTTCTTCAAGCGAAGAATAACTTTAATTATTTATTTGTATCTTCCTCTTTTTTCTACTTGCTTTAGTCTTATTAAAACATCTTCAGCTTTTTCGTAATTTTTCTTATAACTTTCAATAAGCCATTTAAAAAATTTTTCAAAATTTTTCCAGTGTTTTGCTTCTAATGCTTGTTTTATCAAATGTAAATCAACTGCTTTGTCTTCTGTTCTCTTTGAAATAAAAGAAAGCCCAAAATCAACAAAATAAACTTTTTCATCTTTTAAAATCATATTTGAAGTAGTTAAATCTCCGTGAATTATATCTTCTTTGTGAAGTTTAGCAATATTCTCTCCTATTTTTTTCATTATTTCTTTCTGTTTTTCTCTTTCAAAAAAATCAAGATTTTCTGAAAGTTTTTTTCCATTTATGAATTCCATCTCTATAATAAAATCTTCATCTTTTACAAAAACCTTAGGAACATTAATAATTTTAGATGCTTTCAAAAGAATTTTTCTTTCTTTTCTTGTTCTTGATTTTCTTAATTTTTCATCTAACTCTTTTATTCTATAAGATTTTTTTATTCTTTCTTTAATTATCTTATTTCCTTCTTTTATTATTATTGCTTCTGCACCTTGGGAGATTATTTTTTTCATTTTATTTCTTAAAATATTTAATTGCTTTTTTAGCTTCTTCAGAATGAATTAACATTGGTTTTGGGTATTCTCCTAAATTTGAGTTTCTTTTAGAATTATGTATTTCTTTATTTGTAAAATTTTTTAATTCTGGAATAAATTTTTTTATATAAACACATTCTTTATCAAAATTTATTTGCTGCAACCAAGGATTAAATATTCTAAAATAAGGTTGTGGATTGCAACCAGTAGAAGCACACCATTGCCAATTGCCATTATTTATCGATGGATCGTAATCTATTAATTTTTGTGCAAAATATTTTTCTCCTATTTTCCAATCTATATGTAAATCTTTAACTAGAAAAGAAGCTACTATCATTCTTATCCTATTATTAATGAAACCTGTTTCGTTTAATTCTCTCATTCCGGCATCAACAATCGGAAAGCCAGTCATTCCTTTTTTCCATTTTTCTAATTTTTTTTCATCATTTTTCCATTTTAAATTAGAATAATCTTTTCTGAAAGGTCCTGTAAAAACATGTGGAAAATTAAAAGCTATTTGTGTGTAAAAATCTCTCCAATAAAGCTGTCTTATTAAAGCATGATTTTTTCCAAGTTTTTCTTTTATAGCATTATATGTTTCTCTTATTGAAATGCAACCAAATTTAAGATATGCTGATAATTTGGTCGTTTTGTTTAAACAAGGATAGTCTTTTTCTTGCTTATAATTTTTATAATAATTTAATTTTTCTAATATTTCTAGTGCTTTTTTTCTTCCACCTATCAAAGTTTTTTTGTTTTTTGGAATTTTGTTTAATAATTTTAGAAAGATTTCTTTATTTTCCAATTCAATTTTGTTTCTATAATAATTGTTATATTTATTTTGTTCCGGTTCTTTAACTTTTATTTCTTTTGCTTTTTTGAAGTATGGATTAAAAGTTGTGTAAAATTTTTTTGAAATGTTTTTTATTTCTTCTGGAGAGTTTAGCATTATGTCTTGGTAAGAATTGAATTCTATGTGTTTTTTTTGGCAAATTAATTTAATTTGATCATCTCTATTTTTGCTAAAAGGAGTATAATCCATATTTAGAAAAACTGCATCTATATTTTCTTTTTCCAATATTTTTTTTACTACTTCTTCTGCTAATCCATAAAAAAAATAAAGTCGTGATTTTTTTTGTATAATCTGCTTATCTAGATCTTGTAAAGATTCTAGCATAAAATCAATTAATCTTTCTGATTTATAATCATTAGTTTCTATTTGTCTCGGGTCAAATATAAAACAAGGGATAACTTTTTTTGAATTTTTTAGTGCCTGAATTAATGCAGTGTTATCTGTTAATCTAAGATCTCTTCTAAAAATAAAAAGCGATTTTTTGAATTTCATTAGGGTAATTATATCTTTATTTTTCCCTTAAATTTTTTCGCTATTTTAATCATAGTTTTTTTGTCCATTTTTCCTTCTTGAATTCCTTCTATAGTTTTTTGTGATTTTATTAGATCGTTCATAATTTTGTATTGTTTTAAAAGCTCTCTTACTTCAGAAGTTACAACTCCCGCTCCTCTCGCAACTCTAGAAATTCTTGAGGTTTGTTTGTCAAAAATTTCTGGATTTTCTTTTTCTTCTTTTGTCATTGATTGAATTGCATATTTCCATTTTTTCATTTTTTCTTCTTGTTTTTCTATTACTTCTTTTGGAACTTTTGCTTGACTAAAGCCAGGGACCATTGAAAGAAGCTTATCAAAACTTCCGATTTTATTCATAGATTCTATTTGTTCATAAAAATCCTCTAAAGTTAATTTTCCTTCTTTAAATTTTTCTTCAATTCTTTTTTGTTGTTTTTCGTCAATAGCTGTTTGAACTTTTTCTAAAAGAGATTTTAAATCTCCCATACCTAGAACTCTTGAAATAAATGAATCAGGATCAAAACTTTCGATGTCGTGAATTTTTTCTCCACTACATATAAAAAAGATAGGAGCTTTTGTTTCTGCACACGCAGTTATTGCACCACCTGCTTTGGCAGTTCCGTCCATTTTTGTTATTATAACTCCGTCGATATTAAGAGATTGTTTAAATTCATAAGCTTGTTTTTTTGCAGCTTGGCCGATGTCAGCTGAAATAACTAAAATCCTGTAAGCAGGTTTAAGATTTTTTTCTATTTTTTTTATTTCATTTACTAATTCTTTGTTTAAAGCATCTCTTCCAGCACTATCTATTAAAACCAAATCAAAATCTTCTAAATCTTTTTCAAAATGTTTGTAAATCTTTATAGGGTCTTTTTCTTTTTTGTCTATGAAGCATTTTATTTTTGCTTTCTCACACATTTGTTCTAATTGGTCCATTGCAGCAGGTCTTTGCGTATCCAAACCAAGAGCGCAAACTTTCTTTCCTCTTTTTGCATAAAAAAAACCGATCTTTGAAATCGTTGTAGTTTTTCCAGAACCATAAAGTCCAAGAAGGAGGATTTTCGTTTTTTTAGAAAGATTTAACTGCTTTCCTTCCCCAACAATTTCTTTTAATTGTTTATGTATTAAAGAAATAATTTGTTCTTTTTTCTCAACATCTTTTATTTTTTCATTTATTGCAATTTCTCTTATTTTTTTTGTCAAATCTAAAACAAGTTGAACATTAACATCTGCTTCAATTAGTGATCTTTGTAAATCTTTTATGATCACATCTATAAGTTTTTTATCTACAAAAAGAGCATTTGTAACTTTTTTTATAGAGTTTGTTATTGCATTAGATATTTTTTCTAACATAAAATAAAAAGCAAAAAGAGGTTTTTAATTCTTTTTAAAAAATAAAATTTCCTTTTTCTTGAATAACTTTCCCATCAACAATTATTTTCGCTTCCCTCATATCTTTAACTATATCCCAATGTATAGCGGAGTCGTTTCCTCCTCCATTTTCCTTATATGCCATTCCTAAAGCCAAATGTATTGTTCCCCAAATTTTTTCGTCAAAAAGGAGGTTGTTTGTATATTTGTTTATTTTTGGGTTGCATCCTATTCCGAATTCTCCGACAAAAGAAGCGTTTTCGTCAACAGAGAGCATTTCTTTTAAAAGATCCTCGTTCGAAGATGCTTTCGCTTCAACAACTTTCCCTTTCTCAAATCTCAAAAAAATATCTTTAACTTCTTTTCCATTTCTTATTGAAGGATACTCAAATTTTATCCAACCATCTAAACTATCTCTAAATGGAGCCATAAAAATTTCTCCTGCTGGAAAATTGTCAAAATCAGAGTCATCTTTAGCTTTGCTTCCATGAACTTTAAATGTTAAATCGACATTTTTTCCCTTAAGATAAACAGAGCTTCCTTCTTTGAATTTAGAAAGGACTTTTTTCATAATTTTGAAAAGTTTTTTCCAATTAACGTTAATAGTCGCTTGATAAACAAAATTTTCGTATTCTGTTAAAGACATGTTTGCTTCTTGTGCCAAAGCAGGACAGGGATAAGCTATTGTTGTTCTTTTTATTTTGTCTTTTTCATTGCATATATAATCAGAAATTTTATGTAAAATTTTTCCTCTTAATGCTATTTTTTTTGAATCACAGTTTGAGAGTTCTTTCGTGTTTCCTTCTGTATCTACACCAATATAGGCGTTAGCTTGTTTAATTGTATTAAACCAATAATCTGGGAAATGCTCTAACTGTTCTTTTGTAGCATATTTAAAGAAAAAATCATTTACATCGGGCAAACCAACTTTTACTATAGGAATTGCTTTTTGAATAATTATTTCTTTATAAAGTTCAACCAAAAAAGGAATTGCTTCATTTCCTCCAGAGATTATTACTTTATAACCAGGTTTAACTTTAACACATTCTCTTACAGCAAATTGTGCAAGTTTTCTTGTTCTTAAATCTGTTGGCATTTTTTAATATTAACTTTATAGTTAAAACATTTTTTAAATTTAACTAAATGAAAAATTTTTAAAACACTTTAGATATTTTGAATAATCTTTTGTTAATTGAGTTAAATAAAACTTATTTCTGGAAATAAAAAAACTAAAGTAATCTTAGTATTACGTATATTTTTTTAAGAAAAAATTATAAGTTTACATCTATTTTTTGTGAGGTTATCATTTAAAATTTTGTTTAAAATGTTTAATGTAAAAATTAAATCCTGATATTTTCTTTCGAAATTTATTTTTACTTAGTACTGTTGAACTAAAAATCAGAATAAATCTAAAAAATATTTATTTTTAAATTAGCAATTTTTAACTAATAATTTTATTTAGTTCATCCATAATTTCTTTTCCGTTGATTTGTCCTTTAAACTTTGCCATAAGTAACCCCATATAAGCATTTTTTGATAAACAAGGTTTTTCTTTTATAATCTTGTTAATTTCTTCTTTTAAGTCAATTTTTTCTTTTTTCAATGCATCTTCAATTTTTTCTCCTCTAGAAATTTTTGTCAAAATTAATTTAACATCGTTTTCAGAAATTTTTCCTTCTTTAATAGCAGAGAAAACATTTTCTAAAACATCAAGAGTAAGAGTTTTTTTTACATTTCTTAAATCAATTTTTTCCCTAACAGAAATTTCTTTTGGATAAACACAAAGAGAATTGGCAATTAACTTTGGATTGTTCCAGACATTCATCAAATATTTATAATCTTCTAATCTATTTTCTTCTGTAATAAACTTGATTAATTCTTCGTTTAACCCTTGTTCTTTTAAGAATTTTTTTGTTTCAGAGGAGAGTTTAGGAAGAGTTTTTTTTGCTTCATCTAAAATTTCTTTTGATATTTTTAATAGAGCCAAATCTGTTTCTGGATACATTCTTGCTTCTCCAGGCATAGGTCTTAAAAAAGAACTTGTTCCGTCTGTATTTGCCTTTCTTACTTCTTTTTTACAAATCCCTTTTTTTATACACGATAGCTGTCTTTCAATTTCTTTCAAAACTGTTGTTTCCATCATATCAGGATTTTGAAAACCTTTTATTTCAACTCTTTCAGCTCCTTTTATAGAAATATTTAAATCCTGTCTTATCGTGCCAATTCCTCTTTTAACTTTGCAAGCTCTTAGAATTTCTCCTATCTTTAAGGCAGTTTCTTTTATTTGCGAAGGTGTTTTTAAATGAGGGCCTGTTGAAATTTCAACTAAAGGAATTCCCAATCTATCAAGTTTATAAACTTTTGAATTTTCTTCTTCTGAATTATCACCAGGTCTAGCAGAATCTTCTTCTAGAAAAATAAAATCAATTGGAACTTTTCCGAAAGATGTCTCTACGAAACCATCGTAACCTATTAAAACTGTTCTTTGAAAACCAGAAGTATTGCTTCCGTCAATAACAGTTTTTCTCATTATTTGCGTTAAAGGAAGAATTTTGCAATTTAAAAGAATACAGATATGTAGACAAATTTTTAAAGCTTCTTCATTAATTTTGTGTGGCGGTTCTTCGTCTAACTCGACCAAGCAATTTGTATCAAATACTTCATAGATAAATTCTAAATTTTTTTGTTTTTCGTGTAATGCTGCTTCGTCGATTTTTCCACTTTCTCCAGAGACGGGATTAAATTTTCTTTTTACTTTAAAAATAGGAGAATCCTTTCTTAAAATTGAAGGGCAATTGCAAAAAAGTTTATTTGTTTCTAATTGTTGATGAATTTCTAGTCCGGCTTTTAGCCCCAATTTCTCAAAGTCATAATTTTCCATAAACAAACATCTTTTTTTAGATTAATAAACTTTTTTGATATGGTTATATAATCATAATTTTTTTAACTTCTAAATTTCTTTGAATTTAGTTGCCTCGGTAGCTCAATAGGTAGAGCAATTGCTTCGTAAGCAATAGGTTCCGAGTTCGATTCTCGGCCGAGGCTTCGAAATATTTATAAAGTTAGTTAACTATTGTTAACAAGGAGCAAAAATGTTCAAACTTCCGCAAGAAATTGAGGTATGGTACATAATACCTAAAATTAGAAGCGAATTTGCTAAAAGATTAATTAAAAACGATTTAAGTTATGAGAATATAGGAAAAATTTTGGGAATAACTAAAGCCTCTGTTACCCATTATGTAAAAAATAAAAGAGCAAATAGAATAAAAATGTCTAGACAAATAGAAAGAGAAATAGACTTTTCAGTTAATAGAATAATTAAAAAAGAATCAAATTTCCTTATTGAAGTTCAGAGATTGCTTAAAATAATTAAAGAAAATAAATGTTCTTGTGATGTTTGTAAAAAATATAACAAAAATATATTAGAATATTGTAATTGCAAGCCAATTTATTAAAATGAAAAAAATATTATACCTAGACAATGCCGCAACAACCTCTTTAGACAAAAGAGTTTTAGACGAAGTTATAAAATTTTCAAGTTATTATGGAAATCCTTCATCTTTACATTTTAAAGGGGAAGAAGCAAAAATTAAAATTGAAAAAGTTAGAGAAAGAATATCTAAATTTATAGGGGCGGAAAAAGATGAAATTTTTTTTACTTCAGGAGCTACAGAAGCAAATAATACAATAATTAAAGGTTTAGTAAGAAAAAATAAAGATAAAAACCACATACTTATTTCATCTATAGAACATCCTTCTGTTATAGAAAGTGCAGAATGTTTAAAGAAAGAGGGTTTTGTAGTTGAGAAAATAAAGGTTGACCAAGAAGGAATTGTTGATTTGAATGATTTAAAATCTAAAATAAATGAGAAAACTCTTCTTGTTTCTGTTATGCACGTTAATAACGAGATAGGGACGATACAGCCAATTGAAAAAATTTCCCATATATGTAAAGAAAAAAAAGTTTTTTTTCACTCGGATATGGTGCAATCATTTAAAAAAATAGATATTGATGTAAGAAAAATAGATCTTGATTTTGCTAGTTTTTCTGGTCATAAAATTAATGCAATGAAAGGAATAGGTTTTTTTTACAAACGAAGAGGAATAGAAATCGATCCTTTAATCAATGGGGGCGATCAGGAGAGGAATTTAAGGAGCGGAACTGAAAATTTTTTAGGAATTGTTTCTTTAGGGGCAGCTTTGAAAATTAAAAAAAACAAAGAAAAAATAAGAAAACAAAGGGATTTTATTTTAAATGAAATTTTAAAAATGAAAGGAGTTATTTTAAATGGGAGCTTAGAAAAAAGAATTTATAATAATATAAATGTTTCTTTTTATGGCATTGAAGGAGAAAGTATTGTTTTACTTTTATCAAAAAAAGGGATTTGTGTTTCTACAGGTTCTGCTTGTAGTTCAAACAAACTTTCGCATAGTCATGTTTTAGAAGCTATAGGAGTTAAATCTCTTTATTTAAACGGAGCAATAAGAATAACTTTAGATGAAATGAACGAAGCCCAAATAAATTACTTTTTAAACTCTTTAAACGAAATAATTAATAAGTTAAGAAAAATAAGTTTATTTAAATTAAATGAATGGGGGAAAAAATGAAAAAAGGAAGAAATTATAAAAAATTTTCTTGCGAATTCAAAAATGAATCAGAGTGCGAAGACGAGCTTGAAGAAGAAGGATTAGATTTTGATGAAGTAGCAGAGGAATACTTTGAAGATGAAGAAGAATAAAAAAATAACAGAAAAGATGACTTTTGCGGAAGTGATTTCTTCTAATCCTGATGCTGCAGAGATTTTGTTTAAAAAAGGAATGCTTTGTGGTTGTTGTCCGATGGCTATGATGGAAACAATTGAGCAAGGAGCCAAAATACATAAAGTTAATTTGAAAAATCTCCTTAAAGAATTAAACAAAAAAATTTAAGATGACACAAAGTTTTGAATATTCCAAAAAAGTAATGAAGCATTTTTTTAATCCTAAGAATATGGGAGAAATTAAAAAACCAGATGCTGTGGGAGTATTCGGGAACCCTGTTTGTGGCGACATTATGAAGATTTATCTTAAAATTAAAAAAAACAAGAAGGGGAAATTTTTTATTGAAAATATTAAATTTCAAACGATGGGTTGTGCAGCAGCAATAGCTACTTCTTCTATGATAACTGAATTAGCCAAAGGAAAGACTATAGAAGAAGCAAAGAAAATTTCAAATGAAAATGTTGCTCTAGCTCTAAAAGGACTTCCACCTATAAAAATACATTGTTCTAATTTAGCAGCAAATTGCTTGAAAAAAGCTATTGAAAACTGGGAGGAAAAAAGTGGAAAATAAATATGTTGGAATTATTCTTATAGGAATTTCTTTAGTTGTTGGTTTTATTTTGTTTCTTCTTCATGATTTATCAAGGAACAATTTAGAGCTTTCTTGTTCTCACGGACCTTCTTGCGGTATGTATCAAAGTTTAAACCTTCATTATAAAATTGCTTATTCCTTGGTTTTTTTTATTTTCTTTGTAGGCATTATTCTTATTTTTATAAAGCTGAAAGAAAAATTAATAATTAAAGAAAAAACAAAGTTTATAAAAGAGAAAAAAATTTACCAAACTTAAAAAATTTAGATTTAGATGAAAAAGAAAAAAAGCTTTTGGAAATTCTTAAAAAAGAAAATTGAGTAGTTTTTCAAGCAGAATTAAAAGAAATTCTTGGAATAGGAAAAGTTGGGATGACTCGTCTTCTAGATAAGTTAGAAGCAAAACAATTAATAGAGAGAAAGAGGAGGGGAATGAATAATATTGTTGTTCTTAAGAGATGAAACTGGTTTCTCTCCAAAGTCCTTATATTAATTGTTTTTTTAATAAACTTTAATTAAAACGGAGGTTAAAAATGAACAAACTATTGATAACCGGAATTTTTTTGGCAATCTTAGTATTGGGAGTTTTTGCTTTCAATCTAAGTTTTGCTAGAGAAAATAACGAATCAACAAAAAATGAATTTAAGTGTAGCAAAGAAAGTTGTAGTGGTCAATGTTCCGTTGAGTGCAATAAAGGTTTTGCTTGCGGCTGTTTAGATTGTACTGCAAAAACAAAAGGCACGTGCGGCTGCGGGAAATAAATTTCTTGTGCTACATAATTTTTTTATTTTTTTATGTTTTTCCCTCTAAATTTAAAAAAGCTTTAAGATCTTCGTAGAATTCTTTTGCATTGTCTTCTAATCTACCTTCATAAAGATCGATTGTTTTTTTAATTACATATTTTTCATATGTTCCTCTAAGAAATTTATAAAAAGGTGTTTTTGTCCAATTGTCTTCGTAATCTTTTTCTAAATCTGCACTTACTTTTATTTTTATTTCCCCTTTATTTGTTTTTTGTTTTTTTCCCTCAATTTCTACTTCAGCATCAACCATCCCTAATACATGCCATTTCAAGTTTATAATCTCCTTAAAATAATCAGAAACTTTCTTTTTAGCTGTCCATTTTATGACAATTTCTTTCCCGTTTGATTGTAATTTTTCAGTATATTCATCTTCGGAAAGATTATACCTTTTATCTTTAAACCAATTATAACAAAAATTATAAACTTCTGAAAAATTAAAAAAACCTTTATGTTTTATTGAGTTCTCTAGAACATTATTCTTTTCACCCATAACTTTTAAAGAAAAAATATATATTTAAATCTTTTTAATCTTCAAAGATGGAACATTTGGAAACCTGTTGGGACGACATTCCAAGAGAAAAACCAATTCTTTCTCTTTCAAGTTTGTCGAAAAATTTTTCTTTTGAAAAACTTGCAATTTTTATCTCGCAATTTTTTTTCCTACAAAGTTTTATGTTTTGAATTATTCTTGAAATAATTTTTGCTTTTTCAAAATTATCTTTACTTTCTAAAAAAGAAAGAGAAATTAAAATTTTTATTTTTTTCTTTGCACATTCTTTAACTAAATATTCGTTTAAACCGGAACTTCTTTGTTTTAAACTATCTTTCCCTTCATTAAACTCAGGAGAAACTAAATAATCAAACTTCTTTATTGTTTCTATAAATCTCCTTATTTCTCCAACATTTTGACTAAATAATGCTATTTGTTTTTTTATTTTTTTTTCTTTTAAAAAAGAGATAATTCTTCTTACTTCTTTTTCTTCGTTACAAATAAAATAACCATCACATTCTTCTTTTACTTTTATTTCTTCTTTTTTTTTAACTTCTTTAAAGAAAAACGAGTTTTCTTTTTTAACTAAATTTATATCTGTTTTCATTCTATTATTGTCCCAATAAAACTTCTTCCATTTAGCAAATTGTCGAGTTGTTTAATGTCATCTCCCAAAATATAACTTTTAATTTTATATTTTTTCATTATTTTTACTGCAGTAGTATCCACTGGTGCATGCATTCCAGGTTTATATTTTATTTTCATTATCATTTTATAGAAACTATCAATGGAAATTCTCGGAATAAATTTTGTATCTTTATTTTCTAAAGGATTTTTGTCGTAAAGTCCTTTAACATTAGTTAAGTTGATAAAAAATGTTTTAAAATATTTTGCTAATTTTAAAGAAGTTGCGTCGGAAGTTTGGTTTGGAGCATAACGTAAAGCCCCGCAAAAGACAACGTCTTTTTTTCTTAATAGATTCTTTACATGTTTCATATCGTGTGGGATTCCCCATTTAGGATCAAAACCAAAAAAGTAAGCCATAAATCTAGCGTTTAATCTTGTCACAGAAATTCCTGCTAAACTTTGAAGATAGTAATCTTTTTTTTCTTCTGCTAGCGCTTTTATATATTTTCTTGCTACACTCCCACCGCCACAGACAATAACAAATTTGTATTTACGAGTGTTTTTTTTAATAATTTCTCTAAATTTTCTTAAATATTCTAAATTTATTTCATTCGGAATGATTAAACTCCCACCAAGAGAGATTACAACAACTCTTTTTTTCATTTTTTTTTAAGGTATTTGTGTTTTATAAATTTTCCTTATTTAATAAAAAGATTAGAATAGAAATTCTTTACAATCTTAACCGCGTTATTCATTCTTTTTTTTCTTCAAAACAAAATTACCTTCTTGCCAATCTCTCAAAACAAGACGAGAAGCCCTATCTATATCAACTTCCCCACCCTTTCTTAAAAAATTTTTCTTTTTACCAAAAATTTCTAAAAATTCGTCTGCACTTTTTGTTTCTTCTATTCCGTAAAAATCACAAATTTCTTTTGAGTGTTTTTCTAATAAATCTTGGACTATAAAATCAGGATTTTTAATTTTGTCGTAATTTCTTGCTCCGACGAGAGTGTGATGTTTTATTAAGATTGGATCATCACTTGAATATTCTTTTATTGGAATAATTCCTGGTGTGTCTAAAAGAAGAATTTTTGAACTCAATCTTATTTTTTGTATTCCTTTAGTGAAACCTGCTTCTAAGGAGGTTTTTGCAGAAGGCTTTCCGGTAAGAAAGTTTATCAAAGAGGATTTTCCAGTGTTTGGATATCCGATTATCCCTATTTGTGCTCTTTTAAATTTTTTATCTCTGTAAACAATTTCTTTTTTTATCAAATCTCTTAAAATTTTAGAGCCCCATCTCTTTTTACAAGAGATAAAAACATTTGGTTTCATATCTTTTGGCAGATTGATTTTTTCTTTATCTATTAAATCACATTTATTTAAGACAAAAATAATTTTTTTCCCTAACTTTTTTATTTTTTCTTCTAATTCTCTATTTCTAGTTTCTTCTGGAAAACGAGAATCTAAAACTTCTAAAACAACGTCGCTGATTTCTATAACTTTATTTACTATTTCTGGATATTTCTCCCTTTGTTTGTTTATGTTCTCTATATTTTTAGGACGATTCGCCTTCCAAATTTTTCTGAATTTCATCTTTTATAAAAGGATAATTTTCTATATCAAACCCTCTTAAAAAAAGTTTGTTTAAATCTCTTTCTCTTGTTTGTAAATATAATGAAATTGCTCTAGATATTTCCGTATCATAAAGAAATCTTTTTTCATCTTTTTCAGAAAAAGGATCCCAACAAAGAGTTTTGTTTTTTAAAATTAAATAAACTTCAATTAATTCTTCCGAAGGAAAGGGAAAAGGAGAAAAAAAAGCCGGTGTTGAGTTATTTTTTTTCATTTGTTCTTCGCAAATCGCAAAATATGCAGCTATATCGTGTGGTAAAAATCTTATTGCCATCGGACTTAATATTTGATCTCTTTCCTTATATTGTATGGTATAAATTTCGGAAGCAGGTCGTGAACTTTCTTCTAAATTCGGGGTTGATGCTCTTAATTCTAATGAAATCGATAAATTATTTGCTTTTTCATTGAAAGGAACATTTATTATTTTAAATCTGTATCTTCTTTGTCCTTTTTCTCGTGATGGGACAGAAACTAAAACCTGAGCTCCAATGTTTGTTTTTCTTTCGTTTCCTGTATACCTGTCATCTATACTTATTGGAGAAGCTTCTCTAAAATATAAATACATTAAAAAACCTTCTAATAAATCATTGAAAAAGACCTCTCTTCTTGTTCTGTCTCCCCAGTTTGGTTGAAATCTATAACCTAAAGATTTATTTTCAGAACAAAGGGTTTTATTAAAAGTGTTGGTTAAGCTCCATATAAAAAAATCATAAAAAGGAAATTTTGAATCTGTGCAATCTTGGATAGTTTCAGGATGATTTATTTTTATCAATTCTCCTCTTTTTAAATATTCCCGCGAAGCTTCGTGTGGTCTAGTATATTCTTGATAATAATAACCCGGGATTAAACTAAAATGAATAAGAACAGGGTCATTGCTTTCTTTTAGTTTTTTTAATAAACCGCTTAATTGATAAACTCTTTTTAAGTTTGCATTGTTTAAAATCTCTCTTTCTGTCGGTCTTCTAAAAAATGCTTTTTTCATAATGAAATTATAAATAACACAAAATTTAAAAATACTTATTCTCTAAAAAAAATATGATAAAAAGTAGAGATTTTCGGCATCATTAGAAAGATTTCTTTTAGTCCGAACTCTAAAAAACTTTTTATACTCTTTTTTTCTGAATTAAATTATGGCGGTTGTAGTTCAATGGTAGAATGGACGACTGTGGCTCGTCAGAAGTGGGTTCGATTCCCACCTACCGCCTTTACAAAATGAACATTTTATTTATTTGTAAATTCAATAAATTTAGAAGCAGAATAGCAGAAGCTTATTTTAAAAGTATAAATAAAGATAAAAAAATTAAAATAAGAAGTGCTGGGATTTTTAGGGGTACGAAAACAAATGAGGAGATTGTAAAAATTGCTGAAGAATTTGGTATAAAAATTTCATTAAAGAGAAAACCGCGCCCCATAACAACAAAATTATTAAGATGGCAAGATTTAATTATAGTGGTAGCAAATGATATTCCAGAAATTCTTTTTGAAAATGTTTCTTCTGTTAAAAAAATAATTTTTTGGAAAATAAGAGATACTACTCTTTTCAACGAAGAAGAAATTAGAAAAATTATAAAAGAAATAATGAAAAAGTGCGATGAATTAAACGAAGAACTTAAA
>CAKZRD010000011.1 GCA_937143345.1 uncultured archaeon | reverse complement strand
GAAGTTCCTGTAGTGAAAGAAGTTGAAAAAGAAGTTCCTGTAGTGAAAGAAGTTGAAAAAAAAATTATTATAGAAAAAAAAGGAAATTCTTCTCCAAAACCAAATTATTCTTTTATCGGCTCATCTTTAACAAAAGTTTATCATTTAACAAAGTGCAGATTAAGTAAATCTATTCTTGCAAAATATCGTATTTATAGTAATAATAAAAAATTCTTTCAAGTAAGAAAATTTAAACCTTGTGATGTCTGTAATCCTAACAAAAAAAGATAATTTTAAAAACCTTCTTTTTCTTTTTTTAATATGGTGATTTGGATAATATCTGGTATCATTGTAGTTCTAGCAATAATTTTTTTTAGTTATTATAATAAGTTTGTTGTTCTTTCTAACAGAATAGACAATTCTCTTTCACAAATAGATGTTCAATTAAAGAAAAGGGCTGATTTAATCCCTAATTTAATGGAAACAGTTAAGACCTACGCAAAATATGAAAAGAAAATTATTACAGAAGTTACGGAAGCAAGGAAAGCTCTTTTAGGTGCTAAAGATATAAATTCAAAAGTAAAGGCAGGGGATAGATTACAGGATGCTTTAAAAACAATTTTTGCTCTTGCAGAAAACTACCCTAATCTCAAAGCAAACGAAAATTTTTTACATTTACAACAGGAATTAACAGCCATCGAAGACAAAATAGCTTACGCAAGACAATATTACAACGATTCAATAATGGACTACAATAACTCTTTACAAATAATACCTGCAAAATGGTTTGCTTCTCTTTATGGATTTAAGCATAAAAAAGAATATCTTCAAATAGAACAAAAAGAAAGAGCAGTTCCAAAGGTTAAATTTGAAGATTTTTGACTTTTCTTGTAAAAATTTTAAGAAAAGAACTAAATAAAACTATTTAATCCTTTTAACTATAAAGTAATTATAAAAACTTAAATACTCTTTTTTCTATAATATTAAGCTGACAGGACTAATCGGTTGTCCTGAAAAGGATGCGAACACATTCGCCTCTGGTTGATATTCGGCCAGACAAGCAAAGACCAGACTATAACTCTTTGCCTAAGTCTGTTTCAACTAAGCGTGATGGTGGCGCGTAGAAGATAACCAGTCGAAAAATCTCTCGAAGAAAGATGAGGTTCGATTCTTTGAGGGTACTGGCACTTTTACACCGAGTCTGGATGTCAGCTTTTTTATTTAATATGAAAAAAACAAAAAAGAATAAGAAAATACTATTAAAGAAAAAAAGTGTTAAAAAACCTAAACTATCAATTAAAGGAAAAAAATCAAGAAGTTCTAGTGGAAAATCTAAAATTTCAAAGGTTAAAAAGTTGATAGCTCTTTCTAAAAAAAAGAAAAAATAATTTTAGATTGTTAGAAAAGATATAGAAAATAGTTAAGAAAGGAGAAGAACATTCATTTTATTTGATTTTAGTTAGAACCTTATACTCTTCATGCTTTCAACAAATAATTGAATTAAATAACAACCCAAAATTAATTAACTTATTAGTAGTAACAAAAACGAAAGATTTATAAACCCTGTTTTCTATATTAATTAAGGAGCTTTGAAAATGGTAGATACATCTAAAAAAAGTTTAGAAGAAAGATTAGGTAAAGAAATGGATTTTTTAAAAGATCTTAGTGGGGCTTATAAAAGTTCTGATGATTTAGATTTAAACACTCTTGCAGGAATATGCCTTTCTTACGCAAAACATTTAGGTCAAGAAAATGATGCTCGAGAAGATATATCTCTTCTTCAAAATGACCCAACACAAAGAGATAAGATTAGAGATTTAATTAGATCTTATGCAAATACAGCAAAAAGAAGGGCCTATGAGGAAGCTGACAGAAATATTAGAGAAATTTTTAATAGTGTTAATACAGAAGATTTTATTCCAGTTTATCTTTTTGAAAGATTTGGAAAAGACAAGAAATATCTTGCGTTGGAAGCTTCGGTTAGCAAGGGGGAAGGAGAAAGACCGGATATGGATTCTCTTAAAGATTTATTATTGGAAAGCATAAATACTGAAAAAGACAAAGATAGAAATGGGATTGAAGCTTATCTCATTAGTTGGTGCACTTCTTATGATTCTTTGAAAGTAAGAGCAAGACAAAGAATGGAAGAAATAAGAAAAAAATTCATTAGAGAAGAATTCTATAAAAAAAGCGGAGAAAAAGAAGTTTACGATCCTGCAAAAGCATGGGGCTTTTTTGAGAGAAAATACGGGGAATTAGAAAGAAGTGAAAAAGAAGAAGTTGCTTTTGAGTTAGCATCTTTTTTCTTAAGAAAGAAAACAAAATAGACAAAGAATCTCTCAAATAAAATTTAATAGCTATTAGCAACAAAAGCTTTGTTTTTTGTTTTTTTCTTACAGATTAGGCAATCTCCTTCTTTACTTTCTTTTATATCGCTACCGAATAAATCCATTCCTTCCTCAAGAGCTTTTATTTTGTCATAGCAATCACCTTCTTCACACCAATAAATTTTTGCTATTTTTCTTTCTTTAAAGATTTTTCTTAATTCTTCAGTATTTTTTGCTTCCCTTATTGAATTTTCAAGAATTTTTTTAGATTTTTCAAGCATTTCTTCCTGGATTTTGATAAGATATTTTTTTATCTCTTTTTCAATATCTTTTTCTTTTATCTTTATTCTTTTTCTTATATTTCTCAAAAAAATTGTAACTTCTTTTTCTTCTATTTCTTTTTCCCCCAGCTCTATTCTTATAGGTATTCCTTTAAGCTCGTTCTCATAAAATTTGCTTCCTACAGATTTCTCTGAATTATCAATCTCAACTCTAAAATCTTTTAATCTTCTTTCATATTCTTTCGCTTTTTCTAATATTTTTTCGGAATTTTTTCCCCTGAAAATAGGAATGATAACAACTTCTATTGGTGCTATATTTGGGGGAATAACTAAACCAAAATCATCTCCGTGTTGGGAAATTACTGCTGAAAGATATCTTTCCCCATTGCCTGTGCAAGTTTGCCAAACATATTTTTCTTTTCCGTCGCTGTCTAAAAATTTTATGTTGAACTTTTTAGCATAAGCTTGCCCGAGGTTATTTAAAGAACCATTTTCTAAAACTTTTCCATTTGGCATTAAAGTATAATATTCTAAAGCTCCTTCAGCTCCAGGAAAGCATTCCCATTTAGGTTTTTTAACAAGCAAGGGTTTTACTCCTATAAAATCCCAAACTTTATCATTCATTTGTTTTGCAATCTCGATTTCTTTTTCCGCTTCTTCTTTTGTTGCGTGACAAGTGTGGATTTCATACCAAGGACCTATTTCTCTATCTCTTATTAAGGGGCGTGTTTGTTTTGTTTCATATCTATAAGAAAAAACTGTTTCATATATTCTTAGGGGCAAATCACTCTTCCCCCTTATCCAAAGTTTAAACATCGGATACATCGCTGGCTCTCCTGTAGGTCTTATTATGAACTCTTGTTCGTTTTTTGTTCCAGCCCAAAAACCTTCATCCTTAAAACCTGCCCACCAAGATTCATTTTGTTCAGCATATTCAACAGGGACCATCAATGGAAAATAAGTTTCTTTTATTCCATTTTTTTTAAATTCTTCGTCCCAGAATTTTTTTATCCTTAACATCATATCATAACCATAAGGCATCCAAACAAACATGCTTTTTACAGCATACCTATTGTCTATAATTTTTGCAAGGGCCAAGACCTGAGACATCCATTCTGGAAAATCTTTTTTTTTAGCGTTTAATCTTTCTGGGAGCTTTTCTAAATCTTCGGAAGATAACTCTTTATCCATAAAAAAAACAAAACTTTTTCATTTAAAAATTTAACCTAAACACTCTCCCACTGTTTGCGAAAGCGGACAATTTTTTAATGTTCCAGGAATAAACTTGTCTTTACTATCTAATTTTATAATAGCAATTTGTTCAGACAAAACATTATCAACCTTATATCTATCACCCTTATAACTTATTAAATCTCCTTTTTTAAACTCCACCAATTTTTTGTTTCTGTAATCATCTTTTTCGTTATTACCTGGTCCAGCTGTTATTTCAGAATGAGTCAGAGCTGGTGCCTCTATTCTTACGGAATTAAAAGATGCTAATAAGTCAACAATTCTTAAATAAAGTAAAGTCTCTAAATAATGTGCTTCTGCCTGCAAGAAATCAAAAGTTCCTTTTATTTTTACTTTGTTTATGCTTTCTTTTATTGGATTTATTTCTTTATCATCTATCTGTTGGCTTTTTTTGATTGAGAATTGAGAAAGATTTTTTCTAATTTGCGCCAAAATCGCTCGTGTTTCTTCTTCTGTCATTGCTTCTCTAAGAAGATTAGGATTTTTTATTATTTCTTCTGCTTCTTTAACTGTTCCCGCGATTCCTAACAAACTTATTGTGTTTGTGTTTATACTCTCTTCGCTTAACCAGCATTTTATATTTGTATTTCCACAATGACCAACAATCTTCCATTTAGTTTCTTCAGATGTTCCTTTTCCAGGATTCTCACTTGCACAAATTCTCACTATTCCCATTCTATAAAGTTCTGGTTTTATTGCTGATTGAACTCTTTCTTGTATATTAAATGAAGATGTTAATCCTGTCAAAGATGCTTTTCCAGAAATACAATCTTTTTCTGTTTCTATTCCTGTTCTTTTTGATTCCTCTTGTGCTTGCACTTTTGTCAAATAATCCAAACCTATATCTGATGTAACTTGCTTAAAACCACATTCCTCTTTTCCATTAATCTCTACACAAAGTTGTTTATAACCTGCTGGTGCTGTAAAATCTTTTGATTCTGAAAAATATTTTCCTCTATCAATTGCCCCAGAAGCAACTATTAAATAAGGATTTCCTTGATAATAAGAAGATGCTGGGGGATCTTTTAAATAAATTCTAAAACTAACTACTTGGTCATTCCCAGCATAAATATGATAAAGAACTTTGTATTGTGAAGTTGGTGGAACTGTCGCCTCTGTAAAAGGAATTTCTGAAAATTCAGCATAAAATTGGGTTGGGGATTCTGGCTTAAACAATTGATCGAGAGCTTTTCCTTTTGTCGGAAAAGATGTTCCAATAAACGCTCTACAAAACCCTGAACCGAATTCTTTAACATCTGAATATTGGAAAAATCTAAAAGATTTTTTTGCATATTGGTTTTTGAAATAGTTCATGCTTTGTTCCATGTTTTCCCACGCTTTTTGAAAGGTCAAATATTCTCCACCTCCACGAACTCTTCCAAAAGAAGAAGGATCACTAACGAACTCAAAAACTCTTGGGACAATATTTTTTAAAAAAGGTTGAGCATTTCTCCAGAAAAACTCACAAGTGTAAACTGCTGTAAAATAATCGCAAACTCCGACATATTTTCCCGTTTTTTTTGCTTGTTCTATACAAGAATATTGTGCTCTCAAAATAGATAAATAGGAATCAATTCCTGCATGCACACCAGTTAAACATATAGGAACAATAACTCCTCCCTTAATTGGATTTCCAAAATTCGGTAAGCATAATAATAAACTACCAGCAACTCCAGAAGCAATTACATTATCAACAGGAGCTCTTCCTCCAAAATCACATCTACTTGGTGGACAAATAACAGGATCACAAACATTAAATAAAATATTACAATCTCGTGGAGACATAAAATCATAACACTCTGCCCCCGGATTATCAGGAAAAAAATCATCTCCGACTCTTACTTTTACTTCTCCTCTACTAGTCATTATTAAAATTTCTGTCGCGCCATTTTTAACATCATTATATTGGGAAGCTACCTGTCTTATTGCTTCTTGTGCATCTTTAGCAAGTCTTAAAACTTCTGAAGAGGTCATTTCGCTACAACCTCCAAATCTTCCAACTTTATCATAATTATTTACATCAAAACTTTGGCAAATGTCATCCCCCCCCATATTTTCTTCCCTTCCATTTGGTCCCACATTACAAATATAAAAAAACCTAACAACTCCTGCTTCTGTATAACCTTTGGCTTCTGAAGAAAACAAATCTCCTTGGCTTTGAGAAACCCTCACATACCATCCATTTTTGTCATCAAAAGGAACAATTGCTGGAAGCCCTTTTGCATAAGAACTTGTAAAATATCTAACTCGGGGATCTTTGTATTTGTTTTTACACTCTCCGCCATCAATAAATCTTAAAGAAGAAAGCTCTGCTTTTAATCCTCCATCGTTATTTAAATCTAATTTTTTCCAATTACCATTAGTTTTGTTATAAACACCATCTAAATCAACTTTAAACTCGCTAATTCTCCCACCCTCTGAAACAGGAGTTAAGACAACTAGCAAAGTTCCATTTTTTCTTGTATTTACAAATTCTACTCTTTTATCATTAAGATTGACACCATCAGGAAGATTTTTCACATATTCTCCTTTAATCCCAGAAAAGCTAAATCTTTGTAAAGATGCTGTTGAATGAACAACAACTTTTTCTATAGCATCTTCTTTAATATTTAAATCTTCGATAATCTTATTTTTCAATTCTTCTTGTTGCTCTCTTTCTTCTTTTAATTTAACAACACCTGCTAAAGAATCTTGAAGAGATGAATTTATTCTTTCAGTTAATATATTGCTTGCTGAAGAAGGAAGATTTTTTTTGATTAAATAAGCCCTAACTTGATTCCAGTTTGTTAAATCTCTTGCTTTTATTTCATTATTTTCAATTTTTGTAATAACTAAATTTTTATTGGATTCTTTCCACTCTTCGATTGTCTTGTATTTCTTTAATTCTTCATTTGATTTTTTAATTGCCTCCGTGTAAGCGTTGACATCATTTTCGATATTCTGAGAAAACTCTGAATAACATCTTGCTTTTGCAACTTCTCTATTTCCTGTTTTGTATTCTTCTTTATTTTCACATTCTTCTCTGTAAAACCTCATAACTTCTTTTCTTGCAATTGCTTTTCCACTAAATCCTTCGATTAGATTTTTTGCTTGTAAACCTAAGCCTGTAAAAAAACAAGCTTTCTTCCAACCTTCAATAACATTGCCCAATTTTTCTAATTTTTCTTCCCAATTTTTTATTGTTTTATTTAATTTCTCAAGTCTCTTGTCTGCTTTCTCGGGATTCAATTCAAAAAGCCTCTTTTCAATTCCTATCTTAAAAGTAAAATTTGCTTCACTTCTTATATTTCTTTCTTCAGGTATCAAAGAGACATGGGCACTTCTCTTTATTTCTATGTCTGTAACTTTAATTTTATACTTTCCTTCACCAACAGGAATTTCATCTTCTCTTTCAAGAGAAGCTCTTCTTTCTATCAATTTATGTGTTTTTTGTCCGTTAGAAAATTCTTCTATGAAAAATTTAAAATGAACATAATCTTTTGTTATTTTTTCAACAACAAAATAATCATTCTTTCTTTCTCTTCCATTCAAACTAAGATTTTTCTGAGAGTTTTCAACAACATAATATTTCGCATTGTCAATATAAACCTCTGCTTTTTTATCTTCCGGATTTGATTTTTTTAATCTCAATAAAGTTATAGGAACTATTTTTCCATTTACTTCAATAAGAACACTTGCATTCTTTCTATCATAAACACCAGAATTATCAATATCATTTCTTATTTTTTGCGCGCTTTTTGAATCCGGATATTTTTGCAAGAATTCTTCTCTTAAAGAATTTAGTTCTTGGATTGTTTTAACCCTGCCATTAACTAGTTTTTCCATAATTGAAATTCTTTCTAAATATGCCCTTTCAGAAAATTTTTCCCCACTCTCACTCTTAACTTGTGGATAAAGTTCATAAAGTTCTTTAAGTGCTTTTTTGTTTTTATCTAAATATTCATTTATATCCTCATTACTAATTAAAGAAGAAACAGCAATTCCTTCCGAAGAACCGTCACTTAAAACAACATCATTTAATTTAACATCAATATTTTCATTCAATCTAATTTGTTCCTCCTTAAATAACAAAACAAAACCACTTCCATTTCTCAATCCACTAAATCTTTCAACTTCTTTGATAAATTTATCCTTAGATTCATATTCATAACCAACGATATCTGCCTGTCTTAAAGCATCTCTTATTCTTTTTATTTTCATTGTTTCAAGCTCTCTGTCTTTATTTTCTGAAACAAGAACAATAAAAGCTCTTTTTTCTTCATTACTTATTCTTGAATTTGAATTTGCAATTGAATAGGCCAAATACCAAGAATCATTTTTTCCTTCTCCTTGAATAACTCTTTCTCCAAACTCGTAAATTTTTGAACCTTTATTTACAGAAATATTTGGTTTAAAAGCACTTGATAAAATTAAATAAAAATCTTTCCCACCACAACCCATCCTAACATAACCAATTTCATTTGAATTTATTGAAATTTCTCTTACAGAACAACGACCATTTAAAATTCTAGAGTTCTGCCTTACATTTATTAACTCATCTCCAACTTGAAGGATTGCAGAATCCTCAATGCTGTCAACCGAATTCAATTTTGCTTTTATTCCAGCCATACAATAAAATCCAGGAAAATAAATCAAGTCGCTCGTCTCACCTTCTTTTAATGTTAAAATTCTATAAGGTCTTTCCTTATTATTTAAATAAATAGCAATTCTCGCTTTATCTTTTTCAACGTCTAAAACTCTAAGAAACATTCTACCATTCCAAAAACTACTAAATGCTGACTCGCTTTCCCATTCCTCATCACTGACAACTTCTAAAAAAAATTCAGATTTTCCAAAACCAAAAGTTTGTTCGGCATCATAAACTAAATTTGCCGTTGCTGTTCCATTAACCCATTTCGTCATTGAACTTTCATTAGGTGTTTTTCTTAAAATTATTACAGCATAACCAATTTCGCTTGCAATTGGTCCTTCTAAAGGGTTATTATTCAAACTTTTATAAAAAGTACCAGCACCAGCTCTTGCAGGATAAAATCTTATTCCAGAAATTTCTTTAGGATAATCTCCTTTAAAAGTTATTGATCTTATAGAAGAAAGTTTTATTAGAGGATTTATTTGTAAAGCAACAAGCTTGCAGAAAACAGGAACATTTTGTTCTGCTAGAATATCGCTTCTTACAATAGAAGGAGTGCAACCAGCGGGCGGAATCATAACAACAAAATCCATCGCAGCCTCGCATTTTCCATCTTTCATATCGTTCAAAATTGGCCAATAATCACTAAAATCAGAAGGATTATAAAAATTTGAAATGGTTGGATATTCTTGAATATTATTAAAACTCCCATAAAGGCTTGCATCATTGGAAAAGCTCTGTCCCATAACCAAAATCAAACTTAAAAAAAACAAAATTAAAAACAAAATTTTTCTCATTTTGCAAAACTAACTAAAACAACAGAGTCCTCCAATTTAATATAATTCTCACTGACATCATCTAAACTCTTTGGCTCATTAAATAAAGGAACATTGATATTTAATTTTTTTGCACTTTTCAAATCTCTTTCAGAAAAATATTCTATTGTATTCCCCCCGCCAATAATAGCACCTTCTATTTTTTGTTCAGGTATTTTTACATCAAAACAATTTTTATCTTTAAAACCAAAAATCCCACCAATTCCAGAAGAAGGAATATCAAAGCATCTTTTTTCTGTAAATGAAGGAATAATTAAAGAACTATTAGAAAAAACCATAACTTTCACATTATAAAAACCTTCAACAAGATCAACACTTCTTTTTTCAGGATAAACAAAAGAGATTGAATAACCATCTCCTTCAAAACTAACAACTGCATTACCTCTTATATTTCCTAAATCTAAGTTTACATTATATTTTTTCTTTAAAACAATTTCTGCAGAGTTTTCCCTGTTCGTAGAAACAACAACAATTGAAGAAGAATAACCGCTCGCGCTTGCTTCTAAAACGGCATTAACACATTGAGGAACTTTTGTATTCAAAAATGAAACTCCTGATGAAACTTTTGTTTTCCCCAAATAACAGCCACTATCAAAACAGCTTATTTTAACATCTGCCTCGACTGGATTTCCATACAAATCAGAAACTCTAACAGAAAAATCTTGTACAGAATTTTTACAAACATCAATCTCAACGCCATCGTAAGAATCTCCATAAAACTTTTCCTTTATTTGGTTTTTCTCTATATAAACAATAACTGGAAACTGAAACATTTCTTTATCGTCATAAATTTGTATTAAAACAGGATAAGCAATATCATAAACTAAATGATAAGGGACATAACAAAAACCTAAAATTCCCATGCCTGCTTGCAATCCAACTGGTTGTGCTATATTGTCTCCACTTATTTTTATTTTTGTAGGCCAATCAGAAGAATACATAAAATTAAAATTAAAAGATGTTTTCTCTCTAAACTCGACATCAAAATAACTTTCTTTTTTGTTTTTAACTTTAATATAAGCAAGATTATTTGAAAGAGCCAAACTTAAATTTTTTCTTATTTCCTCAAAATTAAAAAACATTGGAGAGCAACTTAATTCAACACCTGTTGTCGGAACATTCATTTGCAAAGTATCTAAAGTATAACTTTCTAAAAAAGATTCTTCTTTTTCTTTCTCGTACATCTTTTTTGCTAATTCATACATTTTTCCTAAATTTGTTTTAACAGAAATTTTATGCTCTGAAAACGAAGAAGCCTTCTCGTCTTTAACTGCTCTAAAATTCTGAATTATGAAAACATCAACTCTGTCTTCTTTTAATTTAACTATAACAGATTTTGGTTCTTCATAATCGACTAAAATTCCTCTTTCCTCAATTTCACTAAAGTCACATCTATCAATATTTTTTATTATGTAATTTTGAATTTCCGACTCTATTTTTGACCTTGAAGGAACATTCTCTTTTTTTACATTATTCCCACTAATATAAAACCAATAAGGAATAGGATTTCCTAAAAAATTTAACTCTGAAGAAAAAGGCATAAAAGCAGAACCAGGAGAAAATTCATAGTCGTCAATGTATCCTCCTCGAGAAGAACTTATCCCAATTGCTTCTTGAGTTAATGATTCAACGCAGGTTTCATAATAATTTTTAACAGGAGAAAAAAGAGAAACTTTTTCAGGTTTTAGAGCATTTTTGTAAAGGAAATAACCTCCGATAAAAGAACCCAATATTAAAATACCTATTATAATAAATAAAGTAAGCTGTCCTTTTTTGTTGTTCATAAAAATAATAGAAAAAAGACGTTTAAAAATATTTGTTTATTGAAGAAAGAGAATATATTTTATGTTGGAATAATTTGAAGTTTCATTAAAAAAATTAACTTAAAATAATCCTTTCAACTTCATTTTTGGCTTTTTCTAAAGATACGAGCAATAAAGTCAAAAGAGTCAATCAATCATTTCTTCTTTTTCAGAAATATTTTTTCTAGAAGTTTTTGAAGCGATAACGTCGTCTATTCTTAAAATCATTATAGCCAAATCAGAAGCAGAAGAAATCGCTTGTCTTTTAACTTTTAAGGGTTCTATAATCCCTTCCTTTAAGCAATTCTCCACTTTTCCAGAAAACAAATTCAGACCATAATGAATATTTCCAGAGTCATGGACAACTTTCAGCTCTGTTAAAACATCTAAAGGGTCAAGTCCTGCGTTTTCTGCCAAAGTTATAGGAATAAACTCTAAAGCAGAAGCAAACTCTTCAATTGCAATTTGCTCTCTTCCACTGAACTTCTGTGAAAATTCTCTCAATCTTTTTGAAAGCTCAATTTCTATTGCTCCACCACCAACGACGACCTTTTGCTCCTTAATAGCACAAACCACATCACCCAAGGCATCTTTAACAGCTCTTTCAATCTCATCTAAAACTTGTTGTGTTCCTGCTTTAATAACAATAGTTAATGCCCTCGGATTTTTACAACCAGTTATGTAAGTTGTTTTATCCTCTCCAATTTTCTTTTCTTCAACAATCTCGGCAAATCCTAAATCTTCTTCGCTAATTTCCTCTATTTTCGAAACAATTTTACCCCCGGTTGCTTTTGCTATTCTCCGAATATCGCTTTTTGGAATTCTCCTTACAGCATAAATTCCTTTTTTTGCCAAGAAAAATTGGGCAACATCGTCTATTCCTTTTTGACAAAAAACAACATTCGCACCTACTTCTTTTATCTTATTAACAATAGAAAGCAAAACTTCTTGTTCTTGTGCAATAAAACTCTGAAATTGTTCTGGTGAGCTTATCGAAATTCTTGTTTCTCTGTCCAAACTTTTAACTTCCAGAGGACAATCAAAAATTGCAATTCTTGCATTATCTATTTGCATGGGCATATCAATTGAAGTTTTCTCTCTGTCTAAAACAATACCTTTAACAAGCTCGCTCTCAAAAAAAGATTCTCCTTTTTGTTTTTCTATTTTTATGTCTTCCAAATCTACTTGATTCTTCTCTGTTGAAACAAGTTTTACTGCCTCAACAACAATTTTTGAAAGTTTTTCTTTTGAAAACTCTGCTCCCTTGCCCGTCATTGCTGTTTGCGCTATTTTTAAAAGTTCTTCTTCTTTTGTAATCTCTAAGGAAAGCTCGTCCAAAATTTGAAGGCATTTATCAGAAGCGATTTTAAATCCTTTACAAATTAAGGAAGGATGTATTTTTTTATCTAAAAGTTTTTCTGCATTTTCAAGAAGTTTACCAACGAGCATAACCGCACTTGTTGTTCCATCACCTGCTTCGCTCTCTTGCGTTTTTGCTAAATCAACCATCATCTTTGCAACAGGATGCTGAACATCCATCTCTGAAAGAATGGTAGCGCCATCGTTAGTTATCGTTATATTTCCTATATTATCAACGAGCATTTTGTCCATTCCCTTCGGACCAAGAGTTGTCTTCACTGTTTCAGCAATTATTCTTGCAGCTAAAATATTATTCCTTTGTGCATCTTTTCCTACATATCTTTGAGATTCTTCCGGAAAAACATAATTTGTTTTATCTGCCATTTTCCTATTTAAGCAATTTTATTTATAAGTATTTTTATAAAAAATGATATTAATTAAGAAAAAGAGAAAAATCAGGAATACTTCCTGAATAAATTACCTTGAGAAAATTATTTGTTAAATCTAAAACTCTTGCGCATTCTATTCAAAAATCTTCACATCCCTTATAACTGGTTGTTTTGCCCCCCAAAAACCATTAGAAATAACCCTTGCCACCCTCTGATTAGCATCAGTTTTGAAAAAGAAGAAAAAGAAGAATCCCTCGTCTGTCCAGAGTAAAAAACATGTCCTGTTAAGTCATCGGTTGTCTTTAAAAAAACAAAATTCTTTTCTTTAAGAACGTCTGCCAGATTATCCGATTTTCTTTTGAATGCTTCTGAACATCTAGAAAATATTATTGAATTAACATAAAAAAACCCATTCGCTTCAAAAAAGATATGTTGAGATGACTTAGCGGATAGATTAATTCAGCTGGCCAAATTACAACTTCTTTTTGAGTAAGAATACCCAACCCATCTTATAAAGCAACTCTGCTCCTCTCATCTAAAAGATCAAAAGGTGTATCTTCTTTAATATTAAACATGAAGTAAATTCTTCTATAATTTGGATGTGCTATGTTAACATCTTCAAATTAAATAAGAATAATTTTTAAACACTTATATAAAAAAAGATAACTAATCTTTTCTTTTTTCAACAATTTTCTCAACTAAATTAGCCATCTCCCCCAAAAAAACATCTGCTTTATAAAAAAGATCATCTATAGCTCCCGCCTTTATTTCTTTTATTGTTCCATGTGAAATTCCTTTATAAATATCAAAAATCTCTTTGTAGTAATCTGCAATTTTTTGTTTTATCCAACTTCTTCTAACAAAATTTTCTACAAGCAAAGTATAAATATTTTCTGGGGAAGCTGGTTCTTCATCGGCAGAAATTAAAGCAGCGTGCGCAGAATCAACACAACACCAATATAAAGATTCAACAACACCAAACAAAGCTAGTTTTGCCTTCATTAAATGGGTTGGAGCTCTGTTTAACAAACTATAAACTGCCTCAGGCGTAGGCCGTATTTTTCCTTCTTGAAGAAGAACTTTTAGGGGAGCAAAAAAACTACCGACATCAATTAAAGGATCCCCATAACGAATTACATTTATTAAAATTGGGTCTCCCCTTATCAAATCATCCCACCAAGTTGAAAGTTTAACCGTATTAACGTGAAGTGATTTTTTGTAAGGGTTGGCCACAATTAATTTTCCAAGCTCTTCTCTATAATAAGAAATCAATTCTTGGTCCCATCTAACAGAAACATCGTCTATAATTATAATTATGTCTATATCTGAAGAAGGAAGAGAAACTTTTTTAGAAGAACTTCCAAAAAGAACAATAGATTTAACTAAATTCTCAAATCTTTTATAAACTTTTGTGGCGAAGTCCAAAGAAATTTCTCTATCCGTAGCAAGCATTAATGTAGGATTTGTAATATCTTTTTCTTTAACCTCTTTTTCTTTTTTTACCATTTATCTTTTTAATAAATCTTGTTTTATAAATTTAATCATTCGGAGTTCCTGAAAATCTTGATTGCGTTCCAGGGATTTGGCCTCCAAGCTCTTCCGGAAGAGAAGCAAAACTTGAACCATACATAGAAAAATGTCTTTCGGGCGTGTAAGCAAGAGGAAAACCAAAATAATTTCCCATTGTTTCTCCAACTTGATTCCAATAAGAACCACCAGAATAAAGTTGTGGTCCAAATGCATTTAATGTTGCTTTAAAAGGAGACATTTTTAAACCTAAATTAGGATTAGTCAAGGCTCCAGCTTCAATAACTTTCATCATTTTATCAAATTGACCGCTTTTTTCAAGTTCTTTTAGGTGCTCTTTAAAAGGAACATTTCCCATCCCTGGAGCCAAATGGGAATCACCATAACCAAAATTATCAGTCAAATGAACATGTTTAACCAAATCTTTTATTTTTTTTGTTTCCTCAACAACATCTTTATCTGTAAAACCTTGTTTCTTCATCATATTTAAATGCCCGACATCCCAAGTAACTCCAATAATTTTGTCTGCTTTTTCTCTTGCCTCGCTTTCTGACATTCCTTGTTTTTTAGCATTTTCAACAAAAACCTTTTTTGATTCTTCTACTAATTTTTTAACTTCCTCTGCCCTAGAAAAAGCCATGCCTGGAAAAAGATTTTCTATAGCAACTATTGGTGTGTTATCTCTCCATCTCTTATAACCTTCCCAAGCAACATTTCCAAAAGTTTGAGCAGATTTCTCTAAAGCAAATTGTTCAACCGGAACGAAAACTTGTGGGTAATCATCTTTAATAACATTTTTCATTTCAGCAATTCTTTTGTTCATTAAATCAGACTCTATCAATTTTCTGACAACAACTCCTTCGCCATTTCTTTTATATTTCTCTTCAAGTTTTTTCTCTTCTTCTTGCCATCTCTTTGCTAGTTTGTATAATTCTTCTCTTTGTTTCTGATTCCCATACTCATAAGCTTTATCAAAAATAGAATTAAAAACCAAATTTGCATCTTTGGCAAAGGTTAGTGCCCTATCTAAATAAAAATCTTGCCCATCTGGATTATTTGCCGCAAGATTCTTCGCTTCTTCAATTTCCTTCTGTAATAAAATTATTTCTCTTAATTTATTATCCCATTCTATTAAGTTAATCATTTTTATTTGGTCTTCTGTAGAAAGAACAACTCCTTGCTCGTCTAACTTTTTATTTGGGCTTAAAGGAACATAAATCTCTTCTTCTCTTCCAAAAGGATAAAATTTTCTTTCTTCTTTTAGGGGAACTAATTGTCCTGTTTCTCTATTAACAACAACTTGTTCAACTTCTTTAAATCTCGGCTCTCCTTTTTTTTCATCTCCCGGAACATAAGTTGGTCCTGGAACTCCGCCAGTTGAATGAAAAACTACAGGTAAAGATTCATCTGGAGAAATTTCTTTTGCTCTTTCTAAAACAGAAATAAATTTTCTTTCAACCTCTTTTCTTGCTTGTTCTCCCTCATAACCTCTCTGCCCAAAACCTGCCGGATCCTCAATTGGAGCATGAACGCTAGGTTTAACTCCTGTAAGCTTCATTATCGCATAAATTTCTTTAAACTGCTGTTTTGGAATAGAATCAAAAATTTGCATATTTATAGGACTTAATTCGACATTTTTTACACCCTCCCTTATCCTAGACAAAACTTCGCTAACTTGGTTTGCTGATTGAATTGAAGTTGTCGAAGAAAGAGTTCCTCCATGCATCCTATATCCTAAAAAATTCCCATATGTGCCAGAAAAATCTGGCCTTAAAGAAGAATAACCTCCTTCATAAAAAGAAAGATATCCATCACCCATAAAAAAAATAATATTTTCTTCTATTTAAAACTATCTAATCAACTTCATATTTAACATCTATTTCACGAAATTTTTTTGTTTTTCTATTTAAGTCGTCTACTTTAACTCTTTCAACTTCATAATTTTTATAACTTTCCTCAGAAAGATATTGCTCTGCTTGGGGCATTCTTATAAGTTCTAAACTTCTTTCATTTCCTAAGGGGAGCATTCTTAATTGTCTAATGTCTTTAACCTCAATAAAATCTGCTCTGTTTCTACTTACTTCAATAGTTTGAACATTATTTCTTTGGAAATAATTCTTATTTTCTTCCTTCTGAGAATAAAGATTTTTTTCTTGTTTGTCTTTCTTCTCTTCTAAAACAGCCGCTTCAATAAAAGAATCTAAAGAATTTCTTCCACTAGAAAAAGAGTTTTCCTCGAGAGAAGAACTCTTTTTTTTAGATTTGGCAATTTCCCAAATTGGAATAAACTCAACTTCTTTTTTATTTTGTCCTAAATCAAAAAAATCTTCTTCTTTTTTGTCTTTCTCCTCAGATTTTTTTTCTTCTTCGTTTTTTTTCTTTTCTTCTTTACTAATTTTATTTTTTTCAGATTCATCTTTTTTTAAAATACTATTTTTCGCTTTTCTTTTCATAAAATATTAAAAAAAGAAGTGTTTAAATCTTTTATTAAAAATCAAAGTTTTCTGGAGAAGAAGGCATTTGATGGGCTTTCTTATAAACATCATAAACAGTATATAAAAAAGATTTTGCTTCATTAGCAGCATTATCTCTAATTATTTCTTCTATATAATTATCTTTTCTTATATCTTCTGGTTTTTCAATTTTCTTTTTTTCTTTTTTTGAAGGAATAAATAAATTTGAAAAAATGGAGAAAAGTGCTGAAAAAGGATTTATATCTTCCTCAGATTTTTTTTCTTTCTCTTCTTTTTTCTTTTTTTCGTCTCCTAAAAAATGCTCTAAATCGTCTTTTAAAGTATCCAAGGATTGTTTTGTTGTTTTTTCGAAGAAAGTTATTCCTTCCTCAACTTTTTTATCCTCGAACATTTTTTTTATTAATGATAGCTCTTCAGAATTTAATGTATAAGAATCAAAAGTTATGTTCACTTTTCCACCAAAACCAAAAGCCATGTCCCCTTTTTGAGAAACTCTCTGGCTATAATGCCCTCTATAATTAAAAGAGATTAAAACACAAGAATAATAATCTCTCGAAGGAATATAATCTGGAAATAATTTATTGAAGTTAGAAATACTCTGTGGTTTAATCTTTTTTTCTCCTAAAATAGTCAACTCGAAAATAGATGTAGAAAAGGCATTTACTAAAGAAGGATCATTTTCGTTTCCTTTTTGATTTAATTGTTCTAATGCTTTCAAATAAGGTGAAATCCAAGAAGTATAGAGTTTTATTGTTTCAACTTGATTTCTTAAATAATTTTTTTCTATTTCAAACCTGTTCCTTAACTCCTTTTCGGACAAATCTTTCCATTCTAAAAATTCTGAAAGACGCGGAATTAAAATTCTCTTAACTTGTTCGTTTAAAACCTCGTTTTTCTTCACATCTTCTATAGAGTTGGAAACCATAAAAGCATCTCTTAATGTTGTAAAACCAAGTTCAAAACTCATTTGATTTATGCTCCCTCGCCCCTTTTTTATATCTACATTATCCATCCATATTTGTTTTAAAGCCAACATTCCTGCTTCTTTTTCTTCTTTTTTTTCTGATTTCGCTTTATCATAATGCTTAAGACGGATTTCAAACTCCTTTAAATCATAAAGAAGATTTATTACAGATTTCATCACTTGGTTTATTGCCCCTAAATATGTGCTTATTTTTTCTTGCAATGTACCTCTTTTTCTTCCGAATTCATCGAAATGACCAGAGCCCGGAGTAGTCATAAAATTATCAACAATTTTTTTAACATCGAAACCGGCATCTCTAACAAAATCAAGAATCCAATAATAAACAGGTTCTATTTGGTTTGTCTGAGAATCATGAGTTATTCTAAAAGAAGAAAGAGGTCCTGCTTTGGAAGAAACTTCAGAAATAATTTTTTTAATATCTACCATAATATTTAAAATAAAAAGGTCTTTTTAACTCTAACGGAAAAGAAACTTTTAAAAGTATGCCGTTCGAATTATTATTGTGCCCGCTTCGCATAGTGGTATTGCACGGCCCTGGAGAGGCCGGCCCTCTCGGGCTCCCAGGTTCGATTCCTGGAGCGGGCGTTCCGAATAATTTTTAAAGAAAAAAAAGCTAAATTATAAATGAAAGAAATTATAACAAAAACATTAAAAAAACATCTGAAAAAAATTTCTGAAGAAGAAATTAAGAAGTTAATAGAAGTTCCACCTTTAGAAGATTTAGGTGATTACTCTTTTCCTTGTTTCTTTTTAGCGAAAATAGAGAAGAAAAATCCCCTTTTAATAGCAGAAACTCTTTATGAAAAAATAAAAAAAGATTTACCTAAAGAAATTCAAAAAATTGAATTAAAATCTTCTTACATAAACTTTTTTATAGATAAAAAAGTTCTTGCTGAAGAAGTTATTAAAGAAAAAGAAAAAAAATACAAAGAAAACAAGGTTTTGGTTATTGATTTCTCCTCTCCAAATATTGCAAAACCTTTTGGGATTGGTCATTTAAGAAGTACTATCATTGGAAATTCTTTAGCAAATATTTTTGAATACTTTGGCTGGAAAGTAATAAGATTAAACTATCTTGGTGATTGGGGAACTCAATTTGGAAAATTAATTTTTGGCTTTAAAAAATGGGGAAATGAAGAAGAATTAAAAAAAGATCCTATAAACTATCTCCTTAAAATTTATGTTAAAGCAAATGAAGAAATTTACGAAGAAGAAGGAAGAAAAGAATTTAGAAAATTGGAAGAAGGTAACAAAGAAAATCTAAAATTATGGAAAAATTTTAGAAAAGAAAGTTTGGAGAAATTCGAAGAAATTTATAGTTTTTTTGATATAAAATTTGATGAAATTTCAGGAGAATCTTTTTATAATGAAAAAGGAAGAGATTTCTTGAATATTCTAAAAGAAAAAAATCTTATTGAAGAGAGCGAAGGAGCGAAAATTGTTGATTTGAAAAAATTTAATTTAGGGGTTGTAATAATCCAAAAGAAAGACGGGGCACTTCCTTATCTAACGAGAGATTTGGCTGCTGTACTCGATAGATTCAAAAGATATAAATTTAACAAAATGATTTATGAAGTTGGACAAGAACAAAAGCTCCATTTCAAACAATTTTTTAAAATTTTAGAACTTGCAGATTTTGATTTCTTTAAAAATTGTATACATGTAAGTCATGGACTTTATCTCGATGACAAGGGGAAAACGTTCTCAACAAGAGAAGGAAATGTTGTTTTTATGGAAGATATTATTAAAGAAACTAAAGATTTAGCAAAAAAAAGAATTCAGAAAAGAGAACCAAATTTAAAAATAGAAGAATTGGAAAAAAGAGCTTCCTTGATTGCAAGAGCAGCAATAATTTACGGAGATTTGAAAAATTACAGAGAGAATGATGTTGTTTTTAACATATCAAAATTTTTAGATTTTGAAGGCAACACAGGCCCATATTTGCTTTATTCCTACGCAAGAGCATTCAGTATAATAAAAAAATTTAAAGAAAAGAAAAAAATTGAAATTCTAGAAATAAACAAAGAAGAAGAACGCCTTATTAAAAAACTATACGAATTTGAAGATGTTGTAAAAAGAGCTTTTGAAAATCTTTCTCCAAATTTAATAGCAAACTACTCTTTCGAACTCTGTAAAACTTTCAATGAATTTTATCATGCCCATCAAGTTATAGGAAGTAAAGAAGAATCATTTAGGATATCTTTAGTTAATACCTTTAGAAAAACTTTGAAAAAATCTTTAAATTTGCTCGGAATAAAAGAAATTGAAGAAATGTAAAAATTTAAAAAGCATTTTTAATAAAAAAAACCATGGTAAAAACATTAAAACCTGAATGGGTGAAAATTGACGAAGAACAATTAAAAAAAATAATTAAAGAACTATCTGAAAAACATTCCTCTTCTGTTATAGGAAAAATTTTAAGGGATCAATATGGGATTCCATCGACAAAAATAGTTTTTGGAAAGAGTATTTCAAACTATTTAAAGGAAATGGGTTTGTGGAAAAATGAGGAATTGGAAAATATAGAAAAAAAAGTTGAAAAAATGAAAGAACATTTGAAAAAAAATCCCCAAGACAAAAAAACAAAACATAAACTCCAAAAATCCCAAGGAAAATTGATTATTTTAAAAAAATATTTCAAGAGAAAAGAAAAAATAATGTCTTAAAATTTTCTTTTTGGAAGAAAAAGCGCGTCTCTCCTATTAAGTAAGAGAAAAAGTGTTTCATAATAGAAGGTAAGGAGATGAAAGAAAAGGAAGAAAACTCTAAAATTATAGCTGAGAAGATATTAAATATCAAAAGATAACTCTACTGTCCTTTCTGTAAACCCCAAACTCTTAAAGAAATGCAATGCTTCTTTATTTTTAAAATGAACATTCCCGTTTATTCTCTTAATTTTTTTCTTTTTAGCATAATCAATTAAAAAATTCATTAATCTGCTTCCGTAACCTTTATTTTTTTCAATTGAGAATATTTCCTCTAAATTTATCTCATTTTCTTCTTTAATAAACCAGATAAATGCTTTAATTCCGTTTTCTTCAAAAACAAACATAGATGAATTTTTAAAATTCTTTTTGAGTATTTTTTCATATTTATCTTTAGTTATTGGTTCTTCACCGACTTTTCGGAATTGTTCTTTCATTATCTTTTCATAATGTTCTGCAATAAAGGGAATCTCGCCCAGTGTCAATTCTCTAATCATAAAAATTATTATACCCAGGTATTTATTAATCTAACTGAATTCTCTTCTTTTTTGGGAAAAAAGAAGCAAAAAAGTCGGCGACTCATGAAGACAAAAAAATAGTACAACAATTTCTCAAATTTTAACTTCCAGCCCTAAAGAGAATTCTTAACTCACGAGGAAACTTTGTGTTTCAGCTCATCCTCACAATAAATTGCTTGGTCTTGGAACAGAAGATTAAGAGGTAATTTCTTTTTCCTTCGGCAATTTCTTTCGTAGAAACCAGAAATTAGCCTAAATGGCAATTCGGCTCTCAAAAATTTCTCAGCTCGTCATTTCATTCCAGAGGATGAATTTTTGGAGGGATTGCCACTTCTCTTAATCGCAATGTTATGTCTAATTAAAATCACTTTTCTTGCCCACCCAATAGGAGGCGCGCAGTTTTCTTTTCAAGAAAACAGATAGTCAAAACTTTCAGTTTTGAAATTTATATGGGGATTTCCTTAGTCCTTCGGACAATTTGCTGAAACAAAGTTTCAATTAAATTTATATATATGCTTATATTCTTTTTTTCAGAGGAGATAATCCTAGGATTAATTATGGGGAAAATTAAACATGGAGCAAAAAATGGAAAAAGAAAAGAACTTGAAGGTTGTTGATCACAAGAATGTAGAAAAGATTTGTGGGCTTGGACTGAAGAGAACTCTGAAGACAAAGAGTAAAAATGGAAAATCTTTCTCTAGAGGAAAGAGTTTTATATAGTAGTCTTTCCCCCTCAATAGTAGATGTAAATATGTTAAACGGAAAAACAGACGTACAATATTTGGAAGAAGGTTCTAAGATAATTCAATACTTTAAAGAATCATTAAAAAATG
Source organism: uncultured archaeon (assembly GCA_937143345.1). Lineage (GTDB taxonomy): Archaea > Nanobdellota > Nanobdellia > Pacearchaeales > GW2011-AR1 > CAKZRD01. The sequence goes on along the minus strand of CAKZRD010000011.1, from coordinate 941 downwards.
AAAGAATAAGAGTTCCAAATATCATTCCTTATTCAACAAGATCTCAAAAAAACTTTATTGATTTTTTTGGGCATCTAAAAGAATCCTGGAATACTTATTTAGATTTATCTGCAAAAATGGCCTCTCTTTCAGAGAATTTAAAATTTTTGTATCCTGAAAAATTAGACTTATTTAGAGATTTGACTGAAACGACTTTTAGATTAAACATTCATATATATTACATAACTGATATAGAAAAAGAGATATATGAAAAAGGCATAGAAAGTCTTCCAGAAGATAGGGCACTTTCTTTAATTCAATCTGTAAAGAGTTTCCCAGTATATTTATCAGAAGAAATTGGAGAAAGCGGAGTTTCCACTAAAAACCCCTATGAAGTTAGAGAAATGCTTTCAAAAAAGCCTAATCTAAGAAAGTTGTTTTTTTTATCTGGTTCTTCAATAAATTCTTTTGGAAACTTACTAGAACATTTTGCACCATTAAATAGAAAAAGTGAAAGGGAAACCTTCACTCCTGAAAACGATTACGAATCCGCATTAAAGGAGATTCTTGCATACGATCATTTTTTTGAATTATTCTTAAGAGAGAGCGGAATTTTGATGAATGACTTAAAATTTTATATTGATCTATCTGATAGATTATCCTGCACAAGAAATATCCCCGAATTATTAGACAAACTTGATGAATCTAAAAATGACTCTCAAACTTCTTTTAATCCGAAAATCCCTTCTTATACGCAAACATCTCTTAGTTGCGGGGCAACATGTTTGGCAAACACTATTAGTACTTATTTCCCTAACATTGCCGTTACTCGTTCTTTAGAAGAGGGGATTCATAAACTTGTAACTGTTCCAGGATTTTTTAATAATTTAGATTATTTGGAATCTAGATCTTTTAAGAATGATTTTGAAAGAAGACTTTTTCAAGAACTAGGAAATTCTTCT
>CAKZRD010000010.1 GCA_937143345.1 uncultured archaeon | reverse complement strand
CATTCTCATCAACAATAACTTCTATTTGATCTATTTTCTTTGATAGTTTTCATAACATTCTTGTTTTGCTCTGCAAGAACTTTCATCTGCTCTTTTGTTTTCTTCATATATTAAAGAATCATTCAACAGCTTTTCTTAATCTTAAAAAATTTCTTTAATACTATAGAAAAAGAGTAGAAACTATATTTAATCTTTTGCAAGCATGAATTTTTAGGTTCAATGCCCCCACGAGGATTTGAACCTCGGTTTCAAGCTCCGCAAGCTCGCGTTCTATCCAAACTGAACTATGGGGGCTTCTTATCCAAAAAAATTTATCTTTAAATATTTTACATATTAAAAAAATAAGAAGAATTTAAAACCTATTTAAAAATATTTTACAAATTTATAATTAGCATCTATGGTTTTTTCTTTACAAATTTCACAAATTTTTTTTAATGTGTAGGTTTTGCATTTTAAACATTTTTTTAGTTTCATTGTTCTACCATTGAAAAGACACAATTTTCTTTTTTTGCTTTTTTTTCTAACTCTTCTTTTATTACTCTTAATTTAGAGTCTGCTTTTTTAAAATCTTCATCTATAATTGTTAACAGGAATTTTCCAGCAGCGATATACTTTATAGAAATTCCTTCTTTTTCTATGGAAAGAACTTTTTTTATTTTTTCTATTCCGTCTTCGGAAAAGCAGTTTAAATTTATTATTGCTTTTTTTTCAGCATTTTTTTTCTTTTTTATTAGAATTTTTTCAAAATTTTCTTTTAAATCCAGAGGAATATAGCTTTCTATGATTTTATTTTCTTTTTCTGCTGTGTTAAAAAATTCTGTTAGTGTTTTAAAATCTTTTTTTATTTTCTCTATTATTTCGGAAGAATTTTCTTTTAATAATGATTTCAATGCATTTTCAAAATCTTTTTCTTTTTTGTAAGAGTTTAAAATTTCATTTTTTTCTTTTGACGAAACTCTTCTTAAAGACAAATTTAAATGATCTGGAAAAACTTCTAAAACTTTACAAACTATTATTTTGTTCGGAACTACAAATTCTCGAATATTTTTTATTCTTCCTGCTGCAATCTCGGAACTTATTATCGTTCCTTTAATCCCTTCATACAATGTTTTAACTAAAACAACATTATTCTCTATTTTTTCTACAACACAAATAAGATTATCTCCTTCATTAAATTCCATATTAAAAAGAACAGAATTTCTTTTTTAAACGTTTTGTCTTTTAATAACTTCTTCTACTTTTGCTCTTATTTTAGCATTTCCCCCAGAAGGCTTAACAATTAATTTTCCACATTTGTCGCATTTGACTTTTGTCGAGGCCTTTCCAAATATAACTTGCTCGTTCCCACATTTTGAGCATTTTATTTTTACAAATTTTGATTTACTTTTATCCATATTCTTTTTAGTTTATTTGTTTTTAAAAAGCTTTAGTTCTCTTTTTATATCATCTAAAGAAGCAATATCATAAACACTTCTATCGGGACGCAAAGATATTATTCTTGGAAATCTTAATGCTAACCCTGAAGAGTACGAAGGACTTTCTTGAATATTTTGATAAGAAACACTTACAACAATTCTTGGTTTTAACTCGACTTCTTTTCCTTTTTCTTTTATTATTAGAGGTTTTAACAAATCCGTAATTTTTTCATAACTAAGACCTTCTTCTTTTTCTTTTAATCCGGATGAAACTTTTCCTACCTCTAAAAATTCGTCATCTTGTCTGCAAGCGAGTGTAAACGAAGTTAAAAACCCGCTTCTTTTTCCTTCACCATACTCTGCCTTAACAATAACTAAATCCAATTCATTTGATTCCGACTTAAATTTACACATATAACCAACCCTTCTTCCTTGCTTATATTCAACATTAATATTTTTTATCATCACTCCTTCGTTGCCTTTTTCCAAAGATTTTTTAAAGAACTCTTCTGCCTCTTTTTCATCTTCTGTAATTATTTGAATTGCTAAACGAATTTTATTTTTTTCTTCTTTAATTATTTTTTCTAAAACTCTTCTTCTTTCAACGAAAGATTTTTTTATCAAACTTTCTCCGTTAATATAAAGACAATCGAAAATATTTATCTCGACTGGTAAATCTTCAGTCATTTCTTTTATCTCATACTTTCTTTTTATTCTTTGAGAAATTGCTTCAAATGGAAGATACTTTTGCTTTTTATGATCGAAACCAACAACTTCGGAATCGAGAATAAAGCTTTCAGCTTTAACATTTTTTTTGACAACTTTAACAATATCTGGAAATTGATTTGTTACATTTTCAAGTTTCCTCGTAAAAAGAAAAATCTCCCCGTTTTGTTTTTTGTTGATAAGCATTCTAAACCCGTCGTATTTTTCTTCGAATGCTGCAGGTCTTCCACAATATTCAAAGCCTTCCTTTATAGAAGAAACCTTTATAGCAAGCATAACATTTATTGGAATTCCCGGTTTAATGTTTATTTTTTCTAACTCTCTTATTCCCTTCTTAGAAGAAAGAAAAATTTCAGCTAAATCATTAGAAAGATTGTATTTTTCCTCAATTAAATCTTTGTTTTCTCCATTAAAAAAATATTTTGAAAATGCTTCAAGGATAGTTTGAACTGAAAGGCCTATTCTTAAATTAGAAAGAACTGTTCTGATTAAATATTTTATTTCTTCTTCCTTAGCTAAAAGCAGAAGCTCTGAAAGAGATAAAATTTTTTTGTCTATCGACCCTTTCCCTTCGAAAGAGAGCATTTTTTTAAAATTTTCAAAGATTTTTTCCGTTGTTAAATCATTCGAAAAAAGAGAGTTTTGTTTTTTTTCTTTTATAAAATACTCTCCAACATCGCCCAAATCCCCTTTCTCTTTGAACTTTTTAACTATTTTTTGTGGCTCTAATGAAAATGCTTTTGATAGTGCTTTAATTAAAATCTGTTCTGAAATGCCGAGATCTCTTTGATCATAATCTGGAAGAAAACTTCCTTTTAAGAGATAAATTATTTCGATATTTTTTTCTTCTAGTTCGTTGAAAAAAGAGCACAAGATTTCTATTTTTTCCAATCTTTTCGTTGTTGAAGAAAGTTTTTTATAAACTTCACAAAGTTTTGAATATTTCATAATATCTTTTAATATCCTCAATTTATATCTCTTTCTAAACAAAAGAAAATGATTTTCCTTTTATTGTTATTAATCTATTTTTAACCTTTTTTCTTAATTCTTTATCGAGCGTTGCTAAAACACAAGAAGGATTTTTATCACAATAAACTTTTAATGCTTCGTCAGGATTTTTTTGATTAACTTCTTTTATTTTAGTTGATATACAATTTTCCTTTAGCATTTTTAAAAAAACTTCAACGAGATTTTTATCTTCTAATCTTTTATTTTTTTTGTTTTTAAAATTTTCAAGTTCTTTTTTTACAAGATTTAATAAAACTATTTCTACTTTATCTTTTATTATTTCATTTAATTTTTCTTCAATACTTATCTTCTTTTTCAAACAAGCAATAATAAAGTTCGTATCTAATAAAACTTCCATTACTTTGATTATTCAGTAAAGTTTATATAACTAACTAATTTTTTTTATTTATGCAGGAAAAAGATAATATTCTAAAAATTTTGAAAGAAACAACAATCTCTTTTAAAAAAGAAAATGCTATTAATCTTAAAGCTCTTTCAAACAGAACTATACACTCTGCTACAACATCTCAGGATATGGACAATATAATCGTCGCCGTTATAGTTTATTCTTTAGGAAAGATCCTCGAAAGAGAAAATTATAAGGAAATTAGGGGTTGGGAATTTTTTTTTAAGGAAACTTTAAAAAATTTGGATGAGGCACTAAAATCTCTCAAAAAAGAAAACTTGGAAAAATTTAGATTTTTTTTAGGTAAAATAAGACAAAGCGCAAATGAAATAGATTCAAATTTAAGCAGTTATATAAAAGATATTTTTTATAAAGCAAGTATAAACAAAGCATCAAAACTTTATCAGCACGGAATAAGTGCTCAAAAAGCAGCTGAGCTTCTTGGAGTTTCTCTTTGGGATTTAGCATCTTATATAGGGCAAAGTTCAATAAATGAAGCAGATATAGGGGAAAGTTTAAGCTTTAGTAAGAGAATAAAAACAACGGAGGAATTTTTAAGATGAGGTTTTTGGTTTTTGACGCAGGTCCTTTAATTTCTTTAACTTTAAGCGGTCTTTTAGATATCTTGCCAAAAATTCATTCAGGACTTAAAGAGACAAAATTTGTTTTAACTCCACAAGTTAAATTCGAAGTAATAGACAAATCAAAAACAAACAAAAAATTTTCTCTCGAAGCATTTAAGATAGAAAAATTGATTAAAGACAAGGTTTTTTCCTTAAGTTCTGAATTTGTTCAAAATAAAAATCTCTCGGAAGAAACACAAAAAGTTTTAAGTTTTTCAAGCCAATTAATAAAATCCTACGGACACAATGTTCAATTGCTTCAAGAAGGAGAAGCATCATGTATAGCTTTTTTTAAACTTGCAAAAAAAGATTGTCTAATTGTTAGCGACGAAAGAACTGTGCGTTTAATTTCGGAATCAAAGTATTTATTAGCAGAAAGAATGAAAAGCAAACTCCACTCGGAAGTTTTTCTTAACGAAAAAAATTTTAAGTATTTTGAGGATTTAAAATATATAAGGTCCAGTGAATTAGTTTTTTATGCTTTAAAAAAAGATTTAATAGATATTGAAAAATCTCCTGAAGCATTGGAAGCTTTACTTTATAGTTTGAAATTTCATGGAACAGCAATCTCTCAAAAAGAAATAGAAGAAGCAAAAGAATTATATAAAAATGGGCCCAGAGGGAGTTGAACCCCCAACTGACGGTCTGGAGCCGTCCATTTTACCGTTAAACTATAGACCCTTTTCATATCAATTTTAAAAGATTTATAAGAGTTTTTATTTTAAAATTAAGACCGCTAAGTTAAAAATTTTGGCTTGTAATTTTTTTATATGTTGGAATGCGATAAGAACGATAATCTAATTAGTGCGTTGATTTGTGTTTTAGTTTAAACAAAATAAATTAACAGAGCCCTCTTTTTTCTGGATGATTTCTCCAATCAAAGAAAACGAGTTTTATCCAACCAAGATAAGGAATTCTAAAAAGAGATTTTGCTCTAACTTGCTCTATCAAAATATTTTTTTCAACATCTAAAATTCCGTCGTTATTATCTCCTTTGGTTATAATTTTTTCTTTGTCTAAATAAATTATTCTATGGATTATAGGATATTTGTATTTTTCACCGGCATTAAATATAATAACATCTCCAACACTAAGATTTTTTGGGGCAACAGAGAAGATTATATCTCCTTTTGTAAAACCATTTTTTAGTTTCCAATTTGTAGAATTCTCTTTAAAAATCCCGTATTCTTTGTAAATATTATTATCTAAAATTTCTCCTAATTCTTTTGAATGATACATAGAACAACTCTCAACAATAACTAAAAAGTATTTCGTTCCAAAAACCCAACTAAAAAAAGGCATTATCACAAAATAAATCAATATTAAAAAAATGATTAATGAAACAAAAGTGCTCTGCCAACTATCTTCTTTTAAAAATTCCCAGAACCTTTTTAACTCTTTTTTTATTTTCATATAAAATGAATTAAAGCTTATTTTAAAAACTTATTCATGGGCCCAGGAGGAATCGAACCTCCGCCTTCTCGGTGTAAACGAGAGGGTCTACCATTAGCCTATGAGCCCATAAATTAAAACAGAAAAACAAATTATATTTTTAAAAGTTATCTTTTTAAACTAATTTAAATAAAAAATTTAAAGCGTGGCTAGTTTATCGGTAGAATAGCACGTTGCCAACGTGCAGAGCCGGGTTCGATTCCCGGGCCGCGCATTTTGGGGTTATGGTCTAGCTTGGTACGATTCGCGCTTAGGGAGCGCGCGACCCCGGTTCAAATCCGGGTAACCCCATTATGCAAAGATTTAAAAAAAAGAAAAATTTCTAAAAAAAATGATAAAAAAAAGTTGCCCACATTGTAGAAAAAAGTTTGAAAAAAATTTTGACTATTGTCCTTGGTGTGGAAGACCAACAATAAAAAAAGAAGATTATGGTCTTTTAGGAAAAAATGATGAGGAAGAATTTTTTAATAATAATTTCTCTTTTTTTGATAAAATTTTTGAAAAAGTTTTCTCAGATGTGAATAAAATTTTCTCCCAAAATATGAATAAGAATTTTATCAGAGAACTCCCTTTTGAAAAGATTCAGATAAACTTCTCAACTTCTCCCCAAAAAAAGCAAAATCCTTTCAATAATCAAAAAGAGTTAATGAATCAGGAGAAAAAAACAGCTGTGAGAAGAGAAGTTCTGGATAAAAACATTCAAATAATTAAAGCAGAATCGAATTTTAAGCGTTTGCCAGAAGGAATTCTCTATGAAATAAAAGCTCCGGGGGTAAAATCAAAAAAAGACATAACAATAACTCCTATTGAAGAAGGTTTGGAGATTAGAGCATACACAAAAGACAAATGCTATTTGAAAACTATCCCGCTAAAAATAAATTCTTATAATTACATAGTTAAAGACGGAAAGGTTTTTTTCAAAATAAAAAATTAAAAACTTTTTTAAAGCCAATTTCTTTTTTATCTAGGAGAGCCCGTGGCGCAGCCAGGTAGCGCACCACTCTGATAAGGTGGGGGTCCCAAGTTCAAATCTTGGCGGGCTCATTTTAAAAAATCAATTCTCCATAAATTCCTATTAATCTTAAAGAAAAAACATATCCGCACACTTTAATACTTTTAATTAGTTAATTAAAAATTTGAATCTTTCTTCAAAAAACAACATAAAAAAAATAATTAAATAAAAAAAGAAAAAAAGGGCGTTAAGCCCTTATCTTTTATTTAAACTACTAATGTAGCAGATGTTTCGGAAGTTCCTCTATACTTCTTTCCAACAGCTGTATCAACACCAATTTTTGTTAAGTAATTAGCTGCTTTTACAGTATCTTCCTTCTCATAACCAGCAACAACAAGAGCTACTTTTCCATTTCTATTAAAAGATTGGATTAAGAATTGTCCTGCTCCAACGCCAGTTGCAGAAGTGAATGCTGAAGTACATTTGTTTCCACCAAGAAGTTCAGCAGCAACAGCATTAGCGCAAGGACCACCAACAACGACAAGGTTCTTTCCTGCCATTTTTGATGTCTCGCTGTCTGTTACAACTGGAAGTCCTGTTTGAGATGAAGAACCTACTAAACCTCCAACAACAACCTTAACTTTAGCTGGAGCCTCACTACCAAAGTATTCCATCTCCAAATCATATTCATCACCTGTTTCATCCATAATTAACTTTGTAGCTAATGGGGATTTTACTACACCAACATATCTATTCCTAGAAGATTCTTTTTTTGTAACATTGCCTCCATCAGCTACTGAAACAGATAACTTCTTATTTGAAGTGTGGTTTACTGTAGCACTAAATAAAGTTCCTTCATTAACATCTCCATCTTTATTAGCTTCTTTAAAGTTGATTACAGCTCCACTACCTGCAGAAGGTATAGTTACAACCAATCCTTTTTCAGAAACTACTTTGCCTGCCTCAACACCTGTACTGAAATTGATATAGATAGTGTCGTTATTTGCATTGAAACCTCTAAGATAGACATCTATGTCTCCTTCAGCTTCTTCTGATGTACCTACTTTATTAGATATCGTACCATCCCATTTCAAATCTCTTGAACCTATAAGGTCCTCCAATTCAATGGATAATTTGGTTCCATCTATATCTATCTTTCTGACCTCGTAGTATAATGTTTTAGCATCAGACAAGTCCTTATCTATTTTTGATACCACAAATCTATCATCTTCTTTCAAAGCAAAAGCATTTGCAGCAAAGACTGCCGTATTATTATAATCAGGATGACTACCACTTAACCAAGGCGGATGAGGACCACTAGTATTGCTATAACCTGCTCCAATATAGCTATAGTTAGCCAAACTTATTCTTAAAAGATGACCATCCTCTCCTTGTTTATAGTTTGTTCCATCATACCACATTAAAGGTATGTCAAAGTTACCCATATCTAATACTAATGTATCAGAGCCACCATCTAATCTTATCTTTTCTGAAGACGAAGGATAACTTAATCCATCAAAAGTCAAACTGATTTTTCCAAATCCTGGCATAGTTATGGAATTTTCTTTAGTTAGGAAAAGCTTATCTTTAGGTTTCCAACTTAAAGTAATTTCATTTAAGTAACCTGAATTGCTTTTTATGTATGAAAACAATCCATCAACTTCATCATCAGAATCTTGTCCGATGATTACTCTTTTATCATTTCTTAAAATTATTTTACCAGAACCTATGGAAAATTCAACTTTTTGAACTGTTGATTCTCTGCTTGAAGTTAATATGTTCTTTATAGAAACATAAGAACCATCAGAAAGTTTTGCTACTCCGCCTTCTTTAAGCTTTTTCACATTAACCCCGTCAACATTCAAGATGACTCCATCATTGCTAATCCAATTAATACTAACTGTTTTCCCACCTACTTTAATCTCTTTTCCATCTTCGAGGATAACAGTGCTTGCAGAATCAAGCAATTGGATTTCATTAGCATTTGCAGAGATTACATAATACTCTCCACCTAAAAGAGGCATATCACTATCAGCCATCTTACTCATATTGATTTTGTTGTCATCAAAATCTATTGTATAGTTAAGAACGAGATCATTACTATTAAATAAGAATCCAACTGTAGCTTCTTTGTTCTTATATTTAGTATCTGAGAACAAAGTTAGAGGAGTTGAGCCTAATTTAATAGTCTGCTCGTATTTAACATCTTCAATATCCCCGCTGTCATAAACCCCTTTAGCCAATCCGACTTTTAATTCGTCATGGTCTAAAGAAGAATAAGCATCTTTAAGAGTCCCGCCTAAATAAATTTTGCTTGAACTCTTCTCCAAAAGGAATGAATCTCCTCCGCTAACACTAACACTTCTTCCACCCAATCTATTGCCTAAATCGTTTGCAATAGTTGTTGCAGCAGAAAGATCTAGGTTGTTGCCATAAACAACAACAGTGTCGCTAGCAGAAAATGGGGATGGGTAATTAGCTGCTAAAGCTCCAGCAACTGTAGCGCCTAACATCATAACGCTTCCGATTGCTGCTACTATTTTTTTAAATTTCATTTCTTTTAAACCTCCTTTCAGCACTATCAGGTTAGCCGCCTAAAAGGCCACGCTTTCGCGTGTTCAGCATCTCTAATAGCCTGGCCGGATTCTTATGACTAGGGAATCATAAGATAAAAACTATAAAACTTTCTGCTTTTTAAATTTAACCTTTTATAGCCCATTTTTTCGCGGTTTATTTATAAATCTTTCGTTTTTTTAGGTATTCCCAACTCATAAAAAGCACTTTTTTAAAAAAGAAAAAAAGAAAGATTTAAATATATGTTTGAAAATACCATATATAAACAAAAGACTAAAAATGGCAACAAAAACGCTATACTTTTCATTAAATGCTTCGGAAGAAGGATTTATCTCAAAACTTTTAAAAAAAGAAAAAGAATTTGATTCGTCCGATATAGAAAAACTAAGAAGAATTTTCTCAAAAGAAAGGGGAAAATTACTCTATTTTTTAAAAAGAGAAAAACCAAAATCTATTTATAGCTTGGCAAAAATTATAAGAAGGGACTTCAAAAGCGTTTATTCTGACTTAAAAATGCTTGAAAAAGTAGGCATAATTGATTTTGTCTTAGAAAAAAAAGGCAATAGAGAAAAACTTATCCCAAAAATAGCTTATGATAGAATAGAATTTATCTTAACATTTAACTAACAAACCCTTAAAAAAATTTGCAATTCATTGCTTAATAAAAAATCAGAACCTTTTGTTTCTTTTCCTACACAGTTACCTTTGTTAAAAGACATCAAAATTTCCCCGCTTTTTTTGTCTACAATTTCAAAAACATAACTTTCAAAGTTCGTTTCTAAAGAAAAAATCTTTTCAAAAAAAGAAGGAATAAAACCTTCTAGATATGTCCTTGAACTTTTACCGCTATTCTTGCAATTTCTTGGTAATGAACTAAAAGAATCTCTAATAACCTCTTCAAGATTTGCCGGTCTTACTCCCTCTAAAAAACAATCTGTTGTCGTTTTCAACATCGAAGTAAGTAAGATATCTACTTCTTTACTGCTAAAATCCTCTTCTCTATTGGCAAAATACATTATAACAAAGATAAAAATAGCTACAACAACTAAAACAACTATTAAAATAAAACCAGCAATCTCTTGTTGCCCTTTTTTTTCCATAAATAAGCTAAAAAAACAAAAGTTATAAACTTTTTTATTTGACCTTTTAAAACAAAAAATTAATTTAAAGGTTTCTGCTACAAATAAAGAAGATTGATAATAAAATATTTGTGATATTCCTCCTATCTCCTTTTAAGTAACATCGCACTTTGGTGAGATTTTGACCCCAGAAAATTTCGACTTCGCAAGGTTTGAGGCAACCCCCAAAACCGAAACAGAGTTGAAAAATTCTCAGAGATGGGGCAAAATTTGGGAGAGAGGGGTGCAACCATTCGAACTCTTAAATCTCTGTTAAGTGGGGGGTGAGCAAAATCTTTCCCCTTTCCCAATTTTGCGAAAATACGATGTGGTGCGGAGCAAGTTTCTAATTCTATATGCTCCTAAAATCTCTCTTAGTTCGGGTGGACTTCCGCCGTCCCCGTTATTTTTAAAGGAAATCCTTTGTCTTTGTTTTCTGTTTGGGGGGCTGGTTTTTTCAAAGTCTTTAGAAGTTAGTTTTCTCCATTTAGAAGCAACTTTCAATAAATGGTTCGTGTTAAAAATCTTGATTTTCTTGTTCTATCAAAGAAAGTATAAATAAGGGCTTCAAAACCTTCTGTTTCATTTTTTCAATCAAAGAAAAAAAATCGCTATCTGATGCAATTAAGATAATTTTCTTTATCTCTAAAGGTGTTTCTTTTATGTCATACATGTTCATAATTACCAAAGCATCAACTCCTTTTTGGCAAAAACAAATCTACACCAAAATAAACCAAGCAAACATAAAAGAATAAAAAGCCCACTAAACACAATTTAATATGCCAAGAAAAAAATTAACAGAAAAAAAAGAAGATTCTTCAACTACAACAACCCTAATAATCGCTGAAAAACCGCAAGCAGCTGAAAAAATTTCTTTCGCCCTTTCTGACGGAAAAAACAGAAAAATAAAAGACAAAAACGGAGTTTCATACTTCGAGTTTGAAAAAAACGGAAAAAAATTTTTTGTTGGTTGCACAGCAGGTCATTTATTCTCTTTAAAACAAAAAGAAAAAAACTCGGAATTTCCTTGCTTTGAAATAGAATGGGTTCCTTCTTACGAAACAAAAGAAGCTACATTTACAAAAAAATTTTACGACATATTGAAAAAACTAATAAAAGAATCTAATGAATTTATTGTAGCGACGGACTTTGATGTCGAAGGAGAAGTTATAGGGTGGAATGTTTTAAGATTTTTAGGAAAAAATTTAGACCAAAAAGCAAAAAGAATGAAATTCTCGTCATTGACAAAAGAAGAATTAAAAAACTCTTTCGAGAATCTGTTGCCAGAGATAAACTGGGGAGAAGCAATAGCAGGAGAAACTCGACATTATTTAGATTGGTTTTACGGAATAAACCTCTCACGGGGGCTTATGAAGGCTCTTAGTGAAATGGGAAAATTCCAAATTCTCTCGATAGGAAGAGTTCAAGGCCCTTCTCTAAAAATAGTTTATGACAAGGAATTAAAAATAAAAAATTTTAAACCGACGCCGTATTGGCAAGTTTTTATAAAAATTCGGGACAACAAATCACAATATTTAGAACTTATTCACAACAAAACAATTAAGAAAGAAAAAGAATTAAGCAAGTTTGAATTAATCCGGGGACAAAAAGGTTTCGCAAAAACAGAATTAATTGAAGAAAAAATATCTCCACCAATACCTTTTGATTTAACAACACTGCAAACAGAAGCATACAAATATCTCGGTTTAACTCCTTCTCAAACACTTAAAATTGCGCAAAATCTTTATCTTGGAGGATTAATTTCTTATCCAAGAACTTCTTCACAAAAGTTTCCAAATATAAATTTAAAAGAAATTCTCGAGAAATTAAAAAAATATACTGAATTAGTTAAATTCGCAACAAAAGAAAAACCGACGGAAGGAAAAAAAACAGATCCTGCTCATCCTGCGATTTATCCAACAGGTGAGATAAGGAATTTGGAAGGCAAAGAAAAGCAACTTTATGATTTAATTGTTAGAAGGTTTATCTCCTGCTTTTCAGAAGAAGTAGTTGTATTAAAGAAAAAAATATCTGTGAATGTTTTAAGTTTGATTTTTTCTGCGTCTGGAATAGAATTTAAAAAGAAAGGGTGGATTTATGTTTACCCTTCACCAATAAAAGAAAAAGAAATTCCAACGATAGACGGAGAAGTAGATATAAAAGAAATTAGAATAGAAAGAAAAGAAACACAGCCACCTTTCCGTTATAATCCTTCTTCCTTAATAAAAGAACTGGAAAAAAGAAACCTTGGAACAAAAGCAACTCGTGCTTCTATAATAGAAACCCTCTATGAAAGAAACTACATAAAAGGAAATCAAATAGAAATAACTCCTCTCGGAATTAAAATTGTAGAAAGTCTTCTTAACACTTCGCCAATAATTCTCGACGAAAAACTTACGAGAGATTTTGAAAAAGAAATGGAAAATCTTTCTAAAAAGAAAAAAGATTTATTTAATTATCAAAAAAAAGTTTTAGAAAAAGCAAAAAACAACATAAAAGAAATTGCTGAACTTATGAAAAAAAATTTAAAAAAAATAGGCGAAGAAATTTCAGAAGCAAGGGAAGAGATAATTAAAAAAGAAAACGAGGAAAAAATTTTAACTCTGTGCCCTTCTTGTAAAAAAGGAAATTTAAGGATTTCTTTTAATAAAAATGCCAAAAGATATTTTATATCCTGTACAAATTATCCTGAATGCAAAACGACTTTTTCCCTGCCACCTGGCTCTTTGATAAAACCTTCAAAAAACGAAAACGGAGAATTTGAGATGTGTCCTTCATGTAAAGATTTTCCATTAATGCTCTCATTAAAAAAAGGAAAAAGAGCTTGGAAATTCTGCTTTAATCCGAATTGCGAGAGTAGGAAGAGTTAAATCCACCCTCTTTTCTTTATTCCACCGTCATAAATCTCAAAATCGATAGATTTATCTGGCAAACTTCTATGCTTTCTTAAAATTAAAGTTCTTTTTTCGTTTTTCTTTTTCAATTCTATGAGACATTTACTCCAATATTTCAATAAATCCCCGCCGACCATAGAAACTTCTCTTTCCTTTTGCTCTTCCTCGTTTTTCTGAAAAAGAGAATAAACTTGGTTTGTCAAAAGAATTGGTATTTTATGTTTTCTTGAAATTTCGTTGAGAGTTCTTAATTGTTCTGCTAATTTTTTATTAACTTTTTGTATTTCAGAAGTCAATTCTGTTTTTATTGCATCTGCTAATTCAATCCGATAAAGCATCACAAAACTATCAACTACAATAAGAGAAATCTCCTGCTCTTTTAAATATTTGAGCAAATTTTCAAAAATTTTTTCTTGCTCCTTGAAAGAAGTTGGAGTTAAGATAAAAATGTTTGAAAGAACTTTTTGAGTTTCTTCTTTGTTTTTATTTAAAATCTGATAAACTCTCTCAGAAGAAAAACCTCCTTCGCTGTCAATAAAAAGAACTTTTTTTCCTTTTTTAGCTTGTGAAACGGAACATAAAAGACAGAGATTTGTTTTTCCACTACCAGCAGGCCCATAAATGGTTGTGATTACATCTTTCTCATAACCACCATAAAAAAATTTATTCAAATCATAACTTCCACTAGAGATTCTATTTTCTTCCATAAAAATTTTTAGTTAAACTATATTAAAAGCTTTTAGATTTAAAAAATCAAAGTACTCTTTATCTCTAACTACATAATTTTTCTATATTAAAAATAAGCTTAATTTGAGTTCTTCTCTTTTCAGTCAAAAAAATTTAAACCGAAAAATTTATAAAGTATGTATTTGTTGTATATACAAAAAAGATAAACGAATAAAGAATACAAAATGGATATATTTGACAACAAAATCTTGTGTAATAAATGCGGCAAGGAGATGAAAAAAGTTTTAGTTACGAAAAATAGGTTTAATTTGAGAGCAGTTAAATGTGAAAAGTGCAACGAAACAATTTATCATCCTGCCGACTTAAAAGAATACGAAGAGTTTATAAGATTAAAACAAAAAGAATTTAATGTAAAAATGAGAATGGTTGGAAATTCTTATGCCGTTTCAATACCGAGAGAGATGGTAGATTTTATGAAAGAACAAGAAAAAATGATAAATAACTTTGTTAAAATGTGTTTTGAAGAAAAAGGGAAAATTAGCTTAAAGTTTAATCTTCCCGAAAAAAAAACAAGAGTTTTGGGATTTAAAGAAGCAAAAGTTATAAAAAATGGAAAACCTATTTTTCTTGCAAGAAAAGTTTATGATTCTGCTAACCCGAAACTAAACAAAACGGAGTTGTATAAAAATGACGAGGAATGAAGAAATCAAATTGAAAGTCGCAGAAGCTATCCAAGACGATGTTTATAAAGGAATAGCGAGAATTGATTCCTCTTTAATGAAAAAACTCGACTTGCATAGGGGTGATATAATTTCAATTAAAGGGGGAAGAGAAAGTTTTGTTGTCATAGATAAAGCTTATCCTGCAGATGAGGGGGCTGGCTTGATAAGAATCGACGGAATAACAAGAAAAAATGCAAAAACAGGAATTGGTGAGTTAGTTTCAATAAAAAAAGCAGAAATTAAAACCCTCAAAAAAATAATCATTGCTCCAGCTCAGCAAGGAATAATGGTTCAAGGGAATGTTGAAAGTTTTAGAAGCTCTCTTTTAGGAAGACCTTTTTCAAAAGGAGATGTTTTTGTTATGGGAACAGGAAGAAAAAGAAAAGATTTTTTTAGCGAAGAGTTCGAAGATTTTAATGATTTCTTCGGAGATTTATTCAGCCAATTTGGAATGGGTATGTCTGGTTTAAGCCAAATAAGGTTTGTTGTAGTATCGACTTCTCCAAACCAACCAGGTATTGTAAGCGAAGATACTGAAATTGTTTTAAGTCCGAAAGCAGTTGAAGTAAGCGAAGATTTTGTTGGCGTCCCACAGGTTACTTACGAAGATATTGGTGGTTTAACAGAAGAAGTAAAAAAAATAAGAGAGATGGTTGAACTTCCTTTAAAACATCCAGAAATATTTGCTCGTTTAGGTATAGAACCTCCGAAAGGAGTTTTACTCTATGGACCGCCTGGAACTGGAAAAACACTTTTAGCAAAAGCTGTTGCGAATGAAAGCGAAGCAAATTTTATCTTATTAAATGGTCCTGAAATAATGTCGAAGTTTTACGGAGAATCAGAAAAAAAAGTTAGGGACATTTTCGAAGA
>CAKZRD010000009.1 GCA_937143345.1 uncultured archaeon | reverse complement strand
TATTACAGAATGAGGGCCAAACAAGCAATGCAAGAAAGATCAAATATTCTCCATCACCAAAGAGGCTACTATTTTGCATCTCGTGTAGACATTACTAAAATTCATGATTGGAAAAAACTGTTCACCATGCCCGACCAAGAAGTTAGAAGAAGATTCTTTACTACAACCCCTGATTATTCGGGGCTATGATTTTAACTCCTCCCTAGTTACAACAAACCAAAAGGTTTAAATACTAGCTTATTCTTATATAATTAGGAGGAAGAAGATGAGATATCTACCAGAAACAACAGCAACAATGGGAAGCTATCTATTAGCTACTAACGGAAATCTAACAGATGTATTCCTAACTGCAGGAGTTTATTTTGCTAATAGGATGTTAGGGCTTCCAAGAAAATTCTCAGCAATAGGTGCAGCCGGAGCAGTTTGCGCCGGAGAACTAGCTCAAAAGTTTGGATTGCTTCCCGGAACTTATGATCCAAAAGATTTGGCAGCTGCAGCAGTTGGTGCAGGTCTCGCATTGGGTGCAGACAAATTAATCTCAAAAATAAGAGAAAATAAAGAAGGGGGGCTTGTTGAAGCATTGGATTAAAATGACTAAACCATTAAAGCTCTTAGCAGACGAAGGAGTTATTTCTATTGAAGTTTTAAAGAAATTAGAATCTGCTTGGATTTCTACAACAGATGAACTTTATGCCCGAATTCGGGCTTGTGAATTTTCAGAGAAAGATTCGAACAGAAATTCAGTAGCAAAAGAGCTTGGAATAGAACCAGAATCTCTTGAAAAATTTAAAGGAAGACTTGAAGCATATGTTTCTCCTGAAGTTCTAAAATCAGAAAAACCTGGAGAATATCCTCTCGGTTATAGAATATAAAAAAAGAAAAAACCTAAAAAAAATTAGGTTAAATTAAAAATTATTCACCTGCGGCTTCGGCTTCTTTACCAATTGCAGCAGCAGTCTTTATACCACTACGAATCCTATCTATGCCTGCAGCCATCTTATATTGCCTCATTCTGTTCTTTTGCCAATTAGCAACGCTTTTCAAACCAAATTGAAGTAGTAAAAACACTACAAAAGGAATAGCCAAAGCAAAAGAAACAGATAAAACACCAAGAGTAGCCGTTGCCATAAAAGACCATGCAGCAATATGCATAACAAGATTCATATTAGCGGCAACGATAGCTAAAATTGTACCTATTGTCCAACCAATCCATTCCTCAGAGAAAGTACCGAAGGCAGCTACAATATCTCCAAAAGTTAAAAGCAAGATTAACCAAATTGCAATAACTATTATTACAGCACTAATAGCGTTTGTTTTATCAACTAAAAATTGAGGAACTTTACCAACGAAAAAGCTAACCCAATTCAAAGAAGGCTGATTTATTGCTTCGCCTATACTAACCGCAGGGTCCACCCGAATAACTATCTCTCCCCTAATTTTAGGATTGTTTCTAAAGTAACTCACAGTTCCAATTACGGCACCAATAATCAATAAACCTAAAAGAACCAAAATAGCAGGGTGTACAGCGCCTTTTTTATTAATTTTCATTTTAAAACCTCCTTTCACCTTTAAGTCCCAAATAGATACATTTAATTGTCACGCAAAACCAAGGCAGATGGGCTTTAAAAAGATTATTGTTTTTCACTTCTTAATGAAAATCTCACAACCTCTTGAAAACCTAAAAAATTCATCTTCTCAAAGAAAAGAATAAAAAATTTATTAATCTAAATAACCAAAAATATAAACTTACAAAAAACATCTAAAAGAATTTTAGGGCATTAATAAATTTCCTGCAAAACCTTTGGAGCAGACCAAAGAGAACGAAAAGATTTTGCCCTCGAAATAAAAAGGAATAAACCAAAAACATAAAAAATTGCGGGAGCGAAGGAGACGTTTTTTAAGGGAAGTTTATTAATCAATTGAGAAATCTTAGATTTTTTATTCCGGTTTAAACAATCTTCGAGATTAATTTATTTAAAGATAATCTTAATGACAACGAATCAAAGAATACTCTAGGCATTACCAAAATTCCCAGAAACTTTTGAAAGTGAACCAAAGCGAACGGAAAAAATTTTAGACTTGCTCAAATAAAAACCACTAAATTAACTAATCACAAACTTAAAAATTTTTTTAGAAAATTTTCAATTAAAAATAATCTTCCTCAAATCCTTTTTTTCGTAGGTAAAATTGCACCAAGAACTCCAAAGAATATAATAAGTAAAACAAGTCCACCAGGAGAATTAAGGTAACTATAGAAAGAATAACTCCACCCACTAAAGGAATGAGAAAATAATTCATAGAACAAGTAAGATTTAAAGAAATACCAATAAGCGATAGCCAAACCAATTCCCAAAATTCCCCCCATAAACCATTTGTCACCGAAACTGCTCTTCAATGCCTTAAAAAAAGGTAAACTCAATATAAACATTATAATCAAAACAAAAAGCAACATCCATGCCCCAAGTATTGTTGCAAAATAATCATAAAACGGACCATATCGAGAAACGCTTGTAGCTGTAAAAAGGGCTATAACAATAGAAATAATCATTGCTGCAGGATGAATTTTATTTAAATCGTTTTTTCCCTCTAGAATATCTCTCCAATCGGCTTTCTTTTTAATAATAAAAAATTTACTAATAGAAAAGTAGATTACAGCAAAAGTCAATAAAAAGATTCCAGCAAAGACAACCCATTCATTACGTAGTAAATCTTGAGGAGAACCAATATAGTATCTTCTTAGATACATTAGATTAATACCTCCTATAACCAATTATTTGATTACCTCTATAAATAGGAACTTCCCGCTCACTTTTTAATGAAGAGTCTCTAAAAATGATTAAAATAATAATCCCAAGCACAAAACACCCAAGCCCAATATACAAAACAAAATTTGACATACTCTCCGGCAAAAAAGATTTCAACTTTTCAAATATCGTAGGAACTTTCAAACTAGCAATTAAAATAAACCCTACCAGAATAGCTAAATATCCAATCACTCTTTTCATATTTTTTATAAAAAAAACTACTATTTAAATTTAATCATCTAAAATTTCTACCTTTCCGTCTTTTCTTAATATCTCTGCAATTTCCCTATCCATATTAGCAATCTCCCCCTTTTCAAACGGACCAACTTCTTGCCCTTCTCCATCTAAAAAAACTCCGACAGAATCCAAAAATCTCACAAGAGAAAAATTATTTTCTAACATTTCACCAGACATCTCAGCATTTATAAATTCTTCAGATTTTTCAAGAGACTTAACAACATTTTCAAAAAGTTCTTTCTCATAAGAGAGCATATTCTCAAAGTCTCTTTTAGAAATTCCTGTTTCCGAAGCGATAAAAGCAAGATTAAGAATTTTCTTTTTTCTCCGAATTATTATTTCCTTAAAAACAGCTTTAGCGTTCTCAAACTTTTTCTTCTCTTTAATTATCGCATCTGAAAACAAATCATCTTTTTTTTCACTAATATCTTTCTTCTCTTTTAAATAATCTGCAGCAGATTTTAAAAAATCCTTAGGAAGAGATTGTAATTCCTCATTATATTTTTCTTTTCTCAATGCTTCATACAAATCATGATAAGTCACCATTAAAATGAAAAAACAACCTTGCTTAAAAGTGTTTCTTTTTTAGACAGATTTTTAAATAAAAGATTATTTTAAAAAAAATGTTTGAGTCACTAAAAAACAAATTAAAAAATTGGAAAGAAAAAATAACTTCTGTTTTTAAAGAAGAGAAAACTGAAGAAAAAAGAATAAAAGAAAAACCATTTAAAAAAGAGAAAAAGACAAGAGAAAAAATTAAAAAAGAAATCGTCGGAAAAAAAGAAATTGAAAAAGAAGAAATTTATATTCAACAAGAAGAAAATAAAAAAGAAGGTTTTTTCTCAAAATTTTTTAAAAGAGAACTTTCTGAAGAAAAATTCGACGAACTTTTTCAAGAGTTCGAATTAACTCTTTTAGAAAATAATGTCTCCTTTGTAGTTGTTCAAAAGATAAAAGAAGAACTTAAAAAAGAAGTCGTTGGAAAAAATGATTATAACCTAGAAGAATCTCTTAAAAGAATAATAAAAGATATCTTAATTGAACCAGAAAACTTCTTAAAAAAAATTAAAGATTCTTTAAAAAATAAAAAACCTTTTGTAATTCTTTTTTTAGGAATAAATGGGACAGGAAAAACAACAACTCTCGCCAAAATAGCCTATTTGTTAAAGAAAAACAATCTTTCTGTTTGCTTTGCGGCAGCAGACACTTATCGGGCAGCGAGTATAGAGCAATTAGAAGAACACGCAAAAAGATTAAATATTTCTTTAATAAAAAAAGATTATGGCGTTGATCCTGCTTCAGTAGGTTTTGAAGCTATACAATACGCTAAAAAAAATAATATAGATGTTGTTTTAATAGATAGTGCTGGAAGATTAAATAATAAAGAAAGTTTAATGAATGAATTAGAAAAAATAAGTAGAGTAAACAATCCAGACATGAAAATTTTCGTCGGAGAATCAATAACTGGCAATGATTCAATCGAACAAGCAAAGGCATTTGATGAAAAAATAAATCTGACAGGCTCAATACTTTCAAAAGCGGACGTCGACGAGAAAGGTGGAACAATCTTATCGGTAGGATTTGTAACAAAAAAACCAATTTTATTTTTAGGAACAGGACAAAAATATGAGGATTTAGAAGAATTTAACAAAGAAAAAGTTATTGAAAGATTGGGACTTTGATTTTAGCTATTTGACTTGATAAGTTGTAAAAAAACCTATATTTAAAGAATCAGAAAAAATTAAATTTATTGTTATATTCATTATTCCAAAAGGTTTATATACTACTTAATATTAACTATAAATTATGAGTGATATTCAAGAGAGTTTAGTTAGAGAAGGCATCGAAAAAGCAGATTGCTTAGATGATAAATTATCTATTGTGGCCAAAGCAGTAAGCAGAAGCATTGACGCATCGGCTGAAGGAATTCTTTATGAGATTGAAGTTTTAAGAGCACTTAAACAATTAAGATCTTTAAGAGTTGGTCATTTAAATGAAACAGACCCTATTTATTTAGCTAAACCATCAAAAAATAGATATTACACACAATTTGGAGTAAAAACAATAGGATTAAAAGATGCTATTATTTTTGCTATGCAAGAAGCAGATATTAAAAAACAGGTTGAAGTCTGTTATGAAGGAGATAAAAAAAGAAAAAATCAGCAATTTTGTTTCAAAATCATTATGTATAAAGATTATGAAAAATTAAGACAATATATTCGGTCTAGAACCTCGTCTTATCGAAAAATAGTTTATACTTTTGCAGTTCCTGATGAGCTTGCAACAGTGAGAAACGGATTAAGGCAAAGAAGTGCAAGTCAATAAAATTTTAAAAATATTCACTCTTTTCTTTCTAACAAAACTGAAATTTTGCAAGGCAATTTTGATTTCACAGAATTAAAAATTTTTCTTGTTTCTTTCTCTTCTTTTTCTCCATTTAAAGCCACAATAAAAATTTCTTTTCCTTTCCTAACAAGAGCAGAACGTCCTATTGTTGTACCAAAAGACATCGACATACCAGTACTCATTCTATCCGCACCAGCACCAGTAAGCATTCTATTCTCTCTGATAATATGATGTGGATAAACTTTTAATTCTAAATAGAACTCATTCCCAAAAATCTCAACAAATCTTCTGTTTAAATATTGTCTAACAGCTTCCAGCGAAATATCTCTTATTTGAACATCTTCTTCTGAGATTAATCTAAAAACACTTTTATATTTGCCATTTCTAAAACCATCAACATCGCCCATTCTCAACTTAACTATATTTGTGTTTGGAATTGTTTTAATATAAGATTTTTTCTTTACTTTACTTTTTCTTGTATAAGGAACAACCTTCATTTTAGAATAACAACTAGCTTTTCTTAATCCCATTAGATTTTACCCTCAATTAATTCTACTTTTGTTCCTAACGCCTGCCCAGGCAAACCTTTCTCAAAAATTGCCCTTACCCTTCCTTTATTTCCGTGAGGAGAAGCAATTCTCCCTTTTATTTTTTTTCCAGAAGATGAAGTCCAAACAACCGATTTCCCAATAAATTCTTGAGTTTTTTTTCTGTCATTTACTTCTTCGATATTTAAAATAAAATGTCTTATTTTTTGGTTCTTTCTTCCTCTTCGAAATTGAATAATTTTTATTTCAACCATAAAAACCTTTTGAAAAATATGTTTATAAAACTTACGAAAACACTAAAACTTTTTAAAGGAGATTAAGCTATGATAATTATGATAACTATAAAAAAACAATCAAAACCAATAAAAAATCTAAAAAAAGGAGATAAAGTATTTGTTGATGGACATGAGTTAATTGTAGTGAAACATTTTCTCTTTATGGAGTATAAAGATACAAATGAAATGATTCTTGAATTAGAAAATAAGGAAAAAACAAAAAAATACCAATTAAGATATTTTGAAGGACAATTAGAAACAAGCTTGGAGTTTTATTATTTAATGAAAAATTTTCAATATGTCAAAGTAGATAACGTAAAAGAAGTTTATTGGTAGAATTTAAAAACTCTTCTTCTTTTATAAAAAAATGGAAAAAAAGGTGAAATATTCATTAGTTGTAATAATTATTTTAGGATTAGCGTTTAGTTATTGGTTTTTTTTCTTAAAAATAGAAAAATGTGAAACATTCGAATGCTTTAAAAAAAATCTCATAAATTGTAAAAGAACGACATTTCAAAGAGAAGAAAATTTTGTTTATAAATACAAAATAATCGGAGAAAAAAAAGATGAATGTGTTGTAGAAGTAAAAATTCTTTTTACTGGTGGCGACCCAAAACTAAATACGCTTTTAAATAAAAAAATGACTTGTTCTCTTCCATTAAATTATTTTACACTACCTGAAAAAGAAATTAAGTATTGCACAGGACCATTAAAAGAAGAAGCCCAATATTTATTAATAAGAGATGCTTATACCTATCTTTCGCAAAATTTGGGAAAATAATAATGAAAATTTTCTTCGGACCATCAAGTTTAGGAAGTTATAAAGAAGCATTTTCGAATTTAGTTTATTTCAAAGAAAAAAACCTAAGTGCTTGTGAAGTTGCTTTTACTTATGGTGTTTATTTAAAAGAAAAAGAAGCTGTCGAGATAGGGAGGAAAGCCAAAGAATTAAAAATAAATCTATCTATTCACGCACCATATTATATCAATCTAAATTCCAACGATAAAAATAAAATAGAAAACAGCAAAAAAAGAATTTTAGATTGTGCTAAAATAGGACATTTTTTAGGAGCAAAAAAAATCGTTTTTCATCCTGGTTTTTACGGAAAATCTACAAAAGAAGAAACTTTCGAAAAAATAAAAAAAGAAATAATAGATTTAAATGAAAAGATTAAAAAAAATAATTGGAATATTGAACTTTGTCCGGAAGTAATGGGGAAAAAGAATGTTTTTGGTTCGATAGAAGAAATATCAAAACTATCAAAAGAGTGTAATTGTGGTTTTTGTATTGATTTTGCACATATCCTCGCACGTTATAAAAATAAGGAATTTGAATTAATAAAAAAAAGTTTTCCTAGAGAAGAATGGCATTGTCATTTTTCTGGAATTGAATACGGAGAAAAAGGAGAAAAAAAGCACAGAAAAACAAAAACAGAAGAGTGGTTTGAACTTTTTAATTTTCTAAAAGATTTAGATAAAATGATAACAATAATAAATGAGTCCCCATACCACATTGAAGATTCTATCGAAGGAGAAAAGATTTGGAGAGAAAAATTTAGTGGTTTTGGTTCAACTTAACAGAAGATTATCTTCGAGAAATAAAGAAAACACGCGCTTTTCTTAGGAAAATTATTTTTTCGTATAAATTGCTTATTGTAAAAAATTCTCGCAAAAATTTAAATTTTTAAATAAAAAAATTTTGATTAACTTCAAAAATTTGATGCTAGAATCCTATTTCTTCTTAACAACCCATTTAAGCTTTTTGTTATCTTTGCCCATCTTAGTATATTTTCTACATTTTGAAGAGCAATAAAACTTTAAACTTCCATCTTTTTGAACTTCCGTTAATCCTCTTGGAATTTCATACTCTTTTCCACAAAATGAACATTTTGGCATTTTAACTACCTGCTAAGTTTTTTGTTAATTTACGAGCTTCAATTTCTGTTTCTCTTAACATCAAGATCTCTCTTTTTTCAATTGGTCCCTTTACATTTCTTCTTATTTGTTTTCCTTTGTTTCTTCCTTGAAGAATCCTGCATTTAACTTGTGTTAATTCGCCTCTCATTCCAGTTCTTCCAATTATTTCTTCAACAACTGCAGGAACTGCTCCGCCTTCTTCTATTATTTTCTCCGTTCCTTTAGAAGAAGAACTCTTTTCTTCTTTTATTTTTTTTTCTTTAACCATACTTTACAAGGCAGACAAATCTGCTTCGCCTTCTTTAATAATTGCTACAGCAGAAGTTCCAACAGAAATCCCAGAAGAAATGCCTAACTTTTCTTTTGAATCTACTTCTAAAACCTTAATATTTTTTTCTTTTGCTAAAATAGGAATGTGTTGAACAATTTCTTTTGGATTAACATCTTTAGCTATAATAACAACTTTTGCTAAACCTCTTTCTAACGCTTTTGTAACTTCATTAATTCCTCTTTCTACTTTCCCAGTCTTTGTAGCCTTCTCAACAATTTCATATATTTTTGCCATTTTTTAAAGATAAAATATTAATTAAAAATTTGATTTTTAAATCTTTGGTTTAAACTCCTTCTTTTGCTCCCCCCTCTTCAGAAATAAGCTCCTTAAATCTTTCTTCTAAACTTTTCTCTTCTTCTTTTAATTTTTCTTCTTTCTTCTTTTTCTTTTTAGGTTCTTCTAAAACAAGTTTTTCTCCAACAAAATCCTCTAAAGATGGAAGTTCTTTTTCTATTTTATGCGCTTTCATATACTCTCTAGACAAAAGCCAGAAAAACAAACCAATAGATTTATTGCTATGATTATTCCCTATAATAACAAAATCCAACCAATAAGTATTATTATTTGTATTACAAATCCCAACTATTGGAACATGTATTTTAATAGCGTCGTTTAAAGCATTTTTGTCAACCCAGGGATCACAAACAAAAACCATTTTTGGTTCAATAAAATTAGAAAGAGAAAGATTAGTCAAAATTCCCGTCGGATATTTTTTTGTAAAAACTCTTACTCCTGTGAGCTCTGAAAACATATTTACTGCTCTCCATCCTGCCTCTCTTTTACAACACAAAACCCATTCGTCAGGTTTAAATTTAATAACAAAATCTATAGCGTCTTTAAGTTTTTTATCAACTAAAAGAGTGTTAAGTATTGCTAAACCATCTGCTCTTCTTCTATAAACATATTTTTTCATTGTTGGAGTTACTGCCCTAGTTCCCAAATAAGAAGAAGTTTTAACATAATCTTCTACAGAAGTTAAAATTGTATCGTCTTTTTTTTCTTCTTTTAACTTTTCATTTTTCCCTTCGGTTTTTTCGTTTTTTCCATTAACTTTTTCTTCAGATTTTTTTCTTGCCATTTTTTAATAAAAAAGATAGAAAAAGTGCTTTTTTAAACTTTATGAATTCTTTTTTGGATATCGATTAATCTTTTTAATTTAACCAATCTCTCTTTTCCATATAAACCTGTTTTTATAAAATCAGCTCCAAAACCAACTGCATAGTCTGCTAAAATATTATCCTTTGTTTCACCAGAACGATGAGAAAATATTATTTTTATGTTATTTTTTTTACAAAAATCACAAACCTTTTTCACCTCTAACAAAGAACCTATTTGGTTAGGTTTTATTATAACGGCATTTATTGATTTTTGATAATAAGCTTTTTTTACTCTTTCAAGATTTGTTGTCGTTAAATCGTCTCCAACAATCAAACAATCTTTTTTATTTTTTTTAACAAAGTTAAGTAAACTAGAAAAAGAAAGAAAATCTTCTTCATGAAAAGGATCCTCAACATAAAACAAATCAAACTCTGAAATTAAATCAGAAATATACTCGTTTTGTTCTTCCCTGCTTCTTAAAAATCTCTTATTTTTATAATCATAATTCTTTCCATCAAAAAAATTTGAAGAGGCAACATCTACCCCGATTCTTAAATCAAAATGTTTTGCCACATCCCTCATTATCTCTAAAATTTCATGATTAGAAAGAGAACAAATCAAAGCGTTTTCATCATTTGTTTTTAAAAAAAATTTCTTTTCTTTCCATCTTATTTTTAGTCTAACATCAAAATAAGCTAAAATATTTTTTGAAATCGCTTTCTGTATTTTTTCCTCTTTTGCTATAAATAAAAACTCTTGAAAATCAGGCTTTTTTTTATGAGTTCTTGTATGTAATCCGCCACCAACAGCATTACCTATTGGCAAAGGGATTTTTGGTTTTTCTCCATTTAATAAAAATTCATATAATTCAATATTTTTTTCTTTCGCTGCTGCTTTCAACAAAGCACCTTCTATAGCATACCAAACATTTCCTCCGAGAATTTCGTTATTTTTTTCAAATTCCTTTAAAATAAATTCAATTTTTCTTAAATCTTCAATAGAACTAAATTTAACTTCTTTATTTTTAAGAATTTTTAAAAAGATGTTTGCTAATTTAACAGAATATCTAACTCCTTTCTTATTAAAATCTATTACTTCATTTTTTCCTTTGGATTTGCCAGAAGGAGCAGAACAAATAAAAAATCCGTTATTTGTTTTAAATTTCACTTCAATAGTTCTTTCTTTTCTTGAGTTTTTTATAACTCTAGCTTTCGCCTCTTTTATATACATATAAACTAAAAGAAAAAAGCGTTTTTAAATCTTAATACTCAAGCTCAAAAGACCCAAGCTCTTTTTTTAGCACATTTAAGTCCTTTAAATTAAACAAAGTTCTTTTATTTTTTGATTCTTCCAATTGTTTATTCAACTCTTCTAAAGAAGAATCTTTTAAATAATCTCCGTCTACAACTTTTATTTTTTCTTCTTCTATCAAAAAAGTGTTTTTCAAAAAGAAGATTTCTTTTTTCGTTCCTTTAATTAAAAATCTTTTTCTCTCCATTGATAAAAAATCGCATCTCTGTGAGTATTCAATCAAAAAATTGACTATTTCTTTAGAAAGTTTTCTGGCTTGTTCGACTTCATTGATTTCTTTCCCAGTCATTAAATCTTTCGGCAATTTCTTCTTCTTGTTTTCTAAAATATCTTTTCTCACTCTGGAAATAAATTTTAAGTTGTCTAAATATCTTTCAGGCATCCTTCCGGTTAAGACAAAATCTTCTTTAAACTTTTTAATAATTTCTTCTTCTCCTTTAACATTAAATAAAGATTCAAGCATCCCAAAAACCTCCTTATAAACTTCTTCTATAGATTTTTTCTGAACTCTTGCCTCAATTTTTTTTCTTATTTCTTTAAGTTTTTTTAGATAATCTAAAGATTTATTAAAAAGGTCGTCGAGTTCTTTTCCTGTTACTTTTTTAATTTTTCCATGTTCATAACCTTTATAATATTTAATCATAATTTCTTCTGCAATATCTGCATATCTTTTATCTAAAAGTTTTTCTTTTTCAACGATAATCTCTCTAAACAAACGAACTGTTTCTCTCGTAGTTGGAGGAGCAAGCCCGTATAACATTAAAATCCCTTGAGTTGGCATTACAATTCCCCAATACAAATCAATCACAACAATGTCTAAAATTCTCCTGTTAACATTTTCCTCCAATTTATCACCAGATGCCATAAACATATCTAATGCTTCTGGAGTTGGCTTAATTTTACCCATCCTCAAAAGAGATTTCCAAGGCAAAAATGTTCCCCTATCATAAAGAGGAATACCGTCCCTTATAAAAGTAAAAAAAACAGGATTTGCGTCTTTAACACCTTCCCAAAATTCTGTTAAAAGCCAAACTTGGACATTTAAAATATTTTTTGCTCCGGCGATTGCTGTTGCTTCCTGCACATATTGAAAAATTATTGATCTTAATCTTTCTTTTAATTCCAAACGCGACATTTTTTTAACATCAGTGTCATCTATAATTATGCCGATATCAACATCCGAAGTTGGTTTTGTTTCTCCCCTAACTAAAGAACCAAAAAAAACATAACTTGTAACATATTTCTCAAATTTTTTAAGAACCAATGTTTTATGTAACTGCGTAACTCTCAACGCACCCAAAATTCCCTTATCATAAATTGGAAAACTCATCGCCATGGCCTCGATTATATCATATTTTGAATCAAGGCAAAGATTCCATAAATCAACAGGAGTTAAAAGATGCAACCAAATTTTCTCGTCTATTTCTTTTGAAATCTTTATTAAATCAATTTTAATTTTTTCTATTTCTTTGAATTTCTCTTCGGGAATAATTATAAGAACATGAATTAAACCTTTTTTCCTTTCTTCCTCTTGAATTAAATATTCCTCTTCTATTTTTTTCGATGCTTGGTTTGGAATCAAGCTAATTG
Source organism: uncultured archaeon (assembly GCA_937143345.1). Classification (GTDB taxonomy): domain Archaea; phylum Nanobdellota; class Nanobdellia; order Pacearchaeales; family GW2011-AR1; genus CAKZRD01. The sequence continues at coordinate 10,794 of CAKZRD010000009.1, read as the reverse complement.
CCTCTATAAATTTAAATTTTTCACAAGCTTTTTTTTGAAAGTTTTCTAAGATTTCTTTCATTTTGTTAATAGATTCTTTTAATTCTTTATCAATAGGATTAATTATAGGTAAACCATCTACTTTCGATTTTGGAACATATTTTTCAGAAATAGTGTTTTCTACAGATTCATTTGGGTTTTTTTGAGACATATTTTTGAATATTTAAATAGGTTTTTAAATGTTTGTTAAGACCACAAAATTATAAGATTCTTTTAAAATAAAAAACCTTGCTTTCTTTGTAAATTTTATTTAGACAAATCTTAAATTGAAAAAAATAACCAAACTATAAAACAACCGAGTATTCTTACTTCTTTATTTTATACTTTATTGCTTTAATGAAATTGGTATTTATTAATAATTATTTTAAAGTAGTAAAAAAAAGAAGATTTAAAAATCAAAAAAAAGAATAATAAACAGAAATAATTAACAAATGAAACTCTCACATATAGGAAAAGCAAGAAGAATTTATAGGGAAATGAAAAGAAATGCGGAATATTCTGATTTAGTCGAGGAATATTCTGGAAAAATAATAAATGGTAGAAGAATTTTAGAACCAAGAGCTAATTATTGGTTAGGGTTTTTTCATATACATAGGAATGGCATACCTTTTTATGATTTAGCTAAGAGAATAAGAGAAATAGGTGGTGATTTTGTAGTATTAGCAAATCACGAATGGGATGAAAATCAAAAATCTAAAGAAAGATTCGAAGATGATGAAGTTGCTAAATTTTTTGAAATTGACGGAAAAATAATTATTATAATAAAAGGTTTAGAGTGTAATCTTAAAGATGAGGATTATAACCATATTTTATCAAATAAAGGAAAAAAAATAATTATTGCAGGATATAGGGGAAGAATAAAACCTAACAGGAATCTTGAAGAAGTTATTGATAGCTGTAAAAAAAATGGGGGAATTGTTTTGGCTAGCGCTTGTTTTAATGAAGGTTCAAGAGGACTTGACAGAGAAAGTTTAGACAGACACTTTGATGATATAGATGCGATAGGAATTTTGGATTCTGCTTTTGGTTTAGGATTTCTTAGACTTAGCCAATTACACTATTCTGACATTTTAGCTAAACATTATGCTTTAGGAAATAATTCAAGAGGAGAAAGAAAAGCAATGTTTTCTGAAGGAAATGCACATACCTTGTCTGAAATAGGTTTTGCCGGAGATTATTTTAGAAGGGATTATCTATCTTCCCTTTCTAGCATAGAAGAATTGAAAAAAGAACCGCAACGTTTAATTGAAGAAATAAAAAGGGCTTTTAAAGATTCTGCAAGATTTCCTAATGAAGAAATAGTAATTAATTCTGGAAATTATCTCCCCCCATGGATGATTTTTGATCCGAAAAGAATTTGTGTAGTTTTTGAAGAATTCGCAGAAAGTTGTGAAAGAAAAGCCCAAAAAATAAAAAAATTTTTAGAAAAAAGACGAAGAGAAGTTAAATAGTTTTTATTAGAAAAATAGTTTTATTTTAATCCTCTTGCTTTTTTTCCTGCAGAAGTTAAACCCCTCAAGGCCCTTTTTTTGTTTACACTTTTCGTTACAAAAGAAAGTTCTTTATCACTTTTAATAGATAGAGAATTTCTGTCAGCTAAAATAACCTCATAATAATAATGTTCCCCGTCTTTTCCAACCCAATAAGAATTAATAACTTCACAATTAGGATATTTTCTTGAAGCTCTTTGTTCTGCTATTTCTCTATAATTCATTCTTAAATTTAAATTTATATGCATTCTTTTTGATCTTCTTCCTTTTTTTGGTCTCGGCCTTTTATGACCTCCTCTCAAAACTCTCACTCTCACGACAAAAATACCTTGTTTTGCTTTATAACCTAAAGAATGCGCCCTGTCTAACCTTAAAGGATATTCAACTCTTACTATGCTTCCTTCTTTTCTCCATTTAATCATACGTTCCCTTAAAGCTTTCTTATCTGGTTTTTTCCAAGCTTCTCTTAAATATTTTGCGATTCCCATTTATCTCTCCAATGCCTTTCTTATCGGCATAGTTTTTTTATGTTTTTCTTTAATTTGATGTTTCATTTCTTTTGCCTCTTTTTTCTGCTTCTCCAGACCTGCTTCTATTGTTGAAATTTCTTTCTCTTTTTCCTCTTTATCTATTTTTTCTTCTTTCTTTTCTTCTTTTTTCTTTTTAGATGAAATATTTGTTTTCTTAAACTTTTCTTCTTTCTTCTTCTTAAATTCAACAATCTTTGGTATTTCTGCCAATTCTGCATAAACAACACCCTTTATTTTTTTTGCTTTAACTTTAACTTTCATCAAAGGTTTTCTTATCCCCCTAAACCAAATTTCATTATTTAGGTATTTATCAATTTTAACTTTGTTTAAATCTCTTTTCTCGACTTTCATATGCCTCGCTAAAAATTCTTTTAAGGCCCGTATTGCTTTTTTAGCTCTTCTATATTTTGGGACTTTTAAGATCTCTCTTCTTAAATTAATTACATATTCTCTTTCTAATTCAGGTTTTTCCTCTGGTTTTTTTTCCTTTTCTTCAATTTTCTCTTCCTTTTTTTCAGAAGAATTTTCTTTTTCAATCTTGTTTTCTTCTCCAATATTTTCAGTTTTCTCTTCGGTTTTTTCGTTTTTTCCATTAACTTTTTCTTCAGATTTCTCTTTGAATTTTTTTATTGCCATTCTATCCTAGATAATCTTTTTTAATTTTTTTTGGTTTAATTTGAAGTTTTCTTATTCTCCAATTTCTTTTTATATGAGTTATTTGCGCTGGATGAACTTTTTTTCCTTTACCAAACTTCTTAACAACAGCCCAAAAAGGAGCCCATTTCGTTTGTTTTCCTGCCTTTTCTAAATGAACTTTTTTTGATTTTTGATTATGCTTTCTAACCATTTGTTTCCTCAACTTTTATTGAATCTAAAAAATCTCTTCCTTTTTTTGTTAATCTTCTTCCATGTTGAAACTTGTCAACTTTTTCGACGAAACCTGCTTTTTCTGCTTGTTGCAAAATTGTTCTTATTATTTTTCCAGAAGCTTTCTTAAATTTAGGAGGTTTAACGCCTTTCTTCTTTTTTGAACCATAAAATTTTCTTAATTTTTGAACACCTATAACTCCTTTAAGATAAATTTTCCTTAAAACAGAAGCAGCTCTTTTATACCAAAAATCTACTTCCTCAGGAGGTCTTTGTTTTGAGCAAGACGTTTTAACAAAATAGGACCATTCGGGAGGATTAAATTCTGGAATTTTTTTTAACTCCTCGGCTAATGAAGAATTATACTTTTGTGCATCTTTCAAGAATATTTCTTTAACCATATCTAACGAGCCACATCTTTCGATGTTAGAATGTCATAAAGACATTAAGCTTAATAATTATCTCTATATTGTCTTTTTAAACCTATTGTTTTTTAGAATAAAGCTTAAAAACACCAAATTATTAAAAATAAAATGAAAATTAAAAAAATTTTACTTGGTCTATTATTAATAATAACAATTAGTTTTGTTACATCTTACAAATTAGAGAAAGAAACAATAAACCAAATTGCTATACATGGCTACGAAAAGCCTGCCGAATTTATCTTTAAGTTTGGTGACGCGGAAGAAGGATTTTATGAGATCTTTACTTTTGTAGATGTTGAATTGTCTCCTAAAGAAAAATTTGAAATAAAAAACAAAACGGAAAATATTTTAGTTAAAGTTTATCCGACTGAAAAAATATCTGAGATTAAAGGATTATTTTCATTCATTTTTTATATTCAAAAACCTAATAAGGAAAACAAAGAAGAAAGATTAAGAATTAATCTTAAAAATATTGAAGAAATATTCGAAGTTAATTCAGAAGCTAATTTTCCCGGAGAAGGAATTTTTTTTTATTTAGAAAATAAAGAAAATGTCTCTCTAAAAGATTTGAAGGTAAAGTTTAGATCAATATTATTTGAAGAAGAAAGAAAATTTGATATTAAACCTTTTGAAAAAAAGGAATTTTTTGTTAAAGTAGACAAAAAGAAATTAGAAAAAACTCCTGCTGGTTCCTATTTAATAGAAATAGATTTTATAGCTCCAAATAACAAAATTTATACAAAACAAGGAAAATTTTTAATCGGTGAGAAAAAAGATATTTTTAATGATTATAAAAAAGAAGGTTTTTTAGTAAAAGAAGAAATATTTATTAAGAGAAATCTTGGGAATACTTTAGAAAATGTACAATTTGAAGTTGAAAAAAACATATTTTCTGCTTTTTTTACTTCTTTTAGCGAAAAGGCGGACAGGATAGAAACTGAAGGATTGAAAAAAAAGTTCTATTGGACAAAAAAAATAGGACCATCGGAAAGCTCTGAAATAAAAGTTAGGACAAACTATCTTCTTCCTTTAATAGCCTTAATTTTAATTATTGGTTTTACTTTCCTTTCAAATAAATATTATTCAGCAAAATTAAAAATAATTAAATCTGTTCAACCACTAAAAACAAAAGGAGGAGAATTTGCTGTAAGAGTTAAGATTAAAATAAAAGCAAATGCTCCATTAAGAAATGTTTCTATCAATGAGAAAGTTCCTTCTTTTCTGAAGATATACAAAAAATTCAGTTCTTTGTCACCTAATAAAATAGACGAAAAAAATGGAAAAATAACTTTAAATCTTGGAGATTTATTCTCTGGAGAAGAAAGGACATTTAATTATATCTTATACTCAAAAGTAGGAGTTTATGGAAAAATCTTTTTCCCTGAAACTAATGTTATTTATGAAGTAAACAATAAAGTTTACGAAACTCTATCGAATAAAGTTTTTTTCTTATCCGAACAAGCTAAAAAATAATAACTAACTATTATCAAAAGAAGGCTTTGTGTCATCACTATCTAAGTTTTTCTTACCATATTTATTAAAGAAGAGAATTGAATCCAGATCTATTTTTGTTTTCGACCTTCCTTTCATAAACTGGTGTTCTATTCCTATTGGAAAAACTGCTTCGACACACATTTTTTCTGGTATTGAGAGAGTTCTTTTAATTTGATCCTCAACGAAAAAACCAACCCAACAAGTTGAAAGTCCTTTTTCAGTTATTCCTAAAAGAAAATTTTGTATTGCTGCCCCTGACTGCTGTGCTCCAAATTGTTTATCATAGAAATCATAATTTTTTTTTACATTTTCTCTATCTGAAACAACAACAACCAAATAATGAACTTTTCCAACAAATTCTTGCTGGCAGGCCTCAGCAATTTTATCTATCTTTTCTCTATCTGAAACAAAAATAAATTTAACAGAATAAATATTTCCTGCCATTGGTGCAAATCTTGCGTAATCTATTGCCTGAATAATATCTCTCCAAGAAGGTTTTTTAACAGAAAAATTTCTTACACTTTTTCTCTTTTTTATTGCTTCTTCTAACTCCATAAAACTAATAAAAAAACGAAGTTTATAAACTTTACATTCTCTTCAAAATTTCAATTCTTTTTTCAATAGGAGGGTGAGTTGAAAAAATCTCTGCTGTTCTAAATGGTTTTGCTAAAAATAAAGGAGCGACTGCTTTCGAAACTTTCATTTGAGGATTATTTTTTATTTTTTCTAAAGCGCCAATTAAACCAGTTGGGCTTCTTATAAATTTTACAGCTGTAGCATCTGCCATATATTCTCTTCTTCGAGAAATTGCTAATTGAACAAGAGAAGCAAAGACTGGAGCTAAAATTGATAGAGCTATCGCAATAAAGACAATCAAAATAAATCCCTTAGTTCTACTACCTTTTCTATTTATACCTCCAAAAAATAAAATTCTTAAAAAAGTCTCAGCTATTATTGAAATTAAACCGACAAAAACAACAGTCAATGTCATAAATTTTATGTCATAATTTGCTATATGAGATAATTCATGTGCTAGCACCCCTTCTAATTCTTTTTTATCTAATTTTTTTAGAGCACCAGTTGTAACGCAGATAACTGAATTTTTAGGATTTTTCCCTGTTGCAAAAGCGTTTATTTGCTCATTTTTCATTATATAAAGTTTTGGTTTAGGCATGCCAGATGCTAAACAAAGCCCCTCAACTAAATCATGGTATTGTTTAAAATTAATAGGATCTGCTTCTTTAGCCCCTACACTCCAAAGAACAATTTTAGCAGAATTATGATAATTTATCAAAATATATGTTAAACTAAAAACTATTGCAAAAATTGAAATAATAAAAATATCTCCGCCAATCGCAATTCCTATAATATAAATTAAACCAACAAGTACAAGCGCAACTGTTAAAATTAAAAAAATTGAGTTTCTTTTATTCCTTGCAATACTTTCATAAAAAGAGATTCTATTATTTTGTTGCATATTATACACATAACTTTTAGATAAAATTGTTTTTAAGAGTTACTGTTTTTATTTAATAAAAAATTTATTCATATGAAAATATCACAAAACTAAATTTTTACTACTAATAAGTTAATTTAATAAAAAAGAAAAATATTTTAATTAAACATAATTTTTTAAACTTTGTTTTTTTGTTTTTTTTATGAAAATCCTTTCATTGCACTGCGATTATATAAAATTTAAACCAGTAAAAAAAGCTATAAAAGAACCAGAAGAACTTTCTGAAGAAAGAAAGAAAGAGATTGAAGTAAGAGAACCTCTTGTAATTTTTGTTGCTGTTGAGAAATTTGATGAAGAGGATTTAAAAAAAGCAATTGACAAACTTGTCGAGAATGTTCTAGATTTAAAAGATAAAATTAAGGCAGAGAGAGTCGTTCTTTATCCTTATGCTCATCTTTCTTCAAATCTTTCAAATCCCAAATTCGCACAAAATCTCCTCGAAAAATCAGAAGAAGAACTAAAAAATAAAAATATTAAAGTTTACCGAGCACCGTTTGGTTATTACAAAGAATTTGAACTTAAATGTAAAGGACACCCTCTTGCTGAATTGAGTAGAGAATTAAAAATCGGAGAAGAAAAAAAAGAAAATAAAAAAATTCTTAAGGAAGAAAATTATAATTATCAAAAACTTTTAAAAAGCATTTCTAAATCCAAACTTGACATTTCAAAATTAAAAAATAACGACCATCGAATAATAGGACAAAAACTTGATTTATTTTCTTTTCATGAAGTGGCTCCGGGAATGGTTTTTTGGCATAACAACGGCCTAATAATAAAAAAAGAAATTGAAAATTATTGGAGAGAAGAACATAGAAAAACAGGATACAAGGAGATAGAAACTCCGCAAATTTTAGACAAAAAATTATGGCAAATATCAGGTCATTGGGAAAAATACAAAGAAAACATTTTTTTAACCCAATATGAAGAAAAAGATTTTGCTATTAAACCGATGAATTGCCCTGGAGGAATACTCGTTTATAAAAACTCTCTTAAAAGCTACAAAGATTTTCCTTTAAGAATTGCAGAAGTTGGGATAGTTCATAGACAAGAGCTCTCCGGTGTTCTCGGCGGATTATTTAGAGTGATAAAAATAACACAAGACGATGCGCATATTTTTTGTGAAGAAGAACAACTCGAAGAAGAAATTTTTAAAATAATCGAGTTATCTAAAAAAATTTACGAAAAGTTTAATTTAAAATTCCACCATATAGAACTTTCAACACGCCCTAAAAAAAGAATTGGCGATGAAAAGATATGGGATGAATCTGAAAAAATTTTAGAAGAAGTTCTTAAAAAAACAAAAATAGATTATAAAATAAATCATGGCGAAGGTGCATTTTATGGACCGAAAATTGATTTTCATTTAATTGATTCTCAAGGAAGAACTTGGCAAACATCAACAATTCAATTAGACATGGCAATGCCAGAAAGATTTGATTTAAGTTATATAGATAAAAAAGGACAAAAGAGAAAACCAATAATGCTCCATAGAACAATTTTAGGCTCTTTTGAAAGATTCATTGGCATTTTGTTAGAAAACACAAATGGAAATCTTCCTACCTGGCTTTCACCTATACAGGTTAAAGTCCTGAGTTTTACAGATAGAAATATTGAAACTACAAAAAAAATTTATGAAACTTTAAAAAATGAAGGAATAAGAGTTGAAGAAGATTTTTCATCATCGGCAATAGGAGAAAAAGTAAGAAAAGCAATTTTAATGAAGATTCCTTATATAATTACTATCGGCGATAAAGAAGAAAAAACAAAAACAATCGCTCTGAAAATAAGAGGAAAAGAAAAAGTAGAATTCGGAATTGAATTAAAAGATTTCTTGAAAAAATTGAAAGAAGAAATTAAAGAAAGAAAATAAAATTTATTCTATAAAGTTATGAGGGGAAGAGGATTCGAACCCCTGTAGGTAAAAACCAACGCGTCTTGAGCGCGTCCCGTTTGACCGCTCCGGCATCCCCTCATAAAATTTGGAAAAATTTAAACTATAAAAAACTATCTTTATTTTTTTTCTTCCTTTAAAAAACTCCCTTCCTCTATTTTAAGTTTTTCTAGAATTTCTTTATATCTATTCCTTATTGTTACTTCTGTTATTCCTGCGATGTCTGCTACTTCTCTCTGTGTTCTTTTCTCGTCGTTTAATAGTGCAGCTATATATAATGCTGCTGCAGAAATCCCTGCCGGACCCCTCCCAGAAGTTAAATCTAAAACTTCTTTTCTATCTAAAATTTCCAATGCTTTTTGTTGAACCTTGGGAGATAAATGAAGAGCTGAAGCAAATCTTGAGATATAATCTTTTGATGAACTCGGGATTAACTTTAAACCTATTCTTCTTATAATAAATCTGTATGTTCTCCCTATTTCTTTCCTCTCAACCTCTGAAGAATTTGATATCTCGTCGAGTGTTCTCGGAATATTATATGAACGACATGCTGCATAAATGCAAGAAGCTATAACAGATTCCATACTTCTTCCTCTCACAAGACCTCTTTGCAAAACAAAATTGTAAATTCTCGCTGCCTCTTCCTTTACTACATTTGGTAAATCTAAAAAAGAAGCTACTTTTCTTAATTCTATCATTGCTTGTCTTAAATTTCTTTCTATTGAGGTAGAAACTCTTTCCTGCCATTGTCTTATTCTTAAGTATTTCTTTGTTTGGTCGTTGGAAGAAAGTTTGTAAATATCTGAAATTTCACCTACATTTGTTGTTAATCCTTTATCAAATTTCTGCATAGAAAGAGGAGAACCTCCACGCGATCTTTTTTCTGTTTTGTCAAAAGCCCTTAATTCGTGTGTTGTGTCTACTGGATTATCTTCAACAATTAATCCGCATTTAGAACAAACAAGTTCACTTTTAACTTCATCAAAAAATAATTTAGAACTGCCACATTCTGGACATTTTCTTGTTTGAACCATTAGAGTATTTTTAAACTTTTCGGATTTTTAAGCTTTTCTGTTTTTATCGAAGAGAACAAAAATTTAAAAAATGCCCACGAGAGGATTTGAACCCCTGACCTCCAGCTTAGAAGGCTGGCACTCTATCCAGACTGAGTTACGTGGGCTTAAGATAAAAAAATTAAGAAGATATTTAAATCTTGCTGAATATTATCTTCTATGGCTGAAAAAATAAAAATAACTTTTCTTGGAACCGGCAGTGCAATACCGACTGAAAAAAGAAATCACCCTTCAATTTTTTTAGAATATAAGAATGAGGGAATTTTATTTGATTGTGGCGAAGGAACACAAAGACAATTTAGAATAGCAAAACTAAATCCTTGTAAAATAAAAAAAATTTTAATTTCACATTGGCATGCAGACCATGTTTTGGGAATTCCCGGTTTATTGCAAACACTTTCTTTAAATAATTACAATAAAGAACTTTGTATTTATGGACCTGTCGGAACAAAAAAATTTTTTTCTTTTTATAACAATCTTTTTATAAACAAAACTAAACCTATAACAATTAAAATATTTGAAATTGCCGATTCCTTAATTGAAGAAGAAGATTTTTTCATAGAATCAAAGGAGATGAAGCACAATTCCCCTTGCTTAGCTTTTTCATTTATAACCAAAGACAAAAAAAGAATCGATAAAGAAAAATTAAAAAAACTTAAAATTCCAAACTCTCCTTTAATTCGTAATCTTTTAAACGGAAAAAAAGTTTCTTTTAATGGTAAAATTATCGATGGAAAAAAGATTGTTTATCTAGAAAAAGGAAAAAAAATTTCATATATAACAGACACTCTCCCGAACAATAAGATTAATTTACTAATAAAAAATTCGGATTTGTTAATCTCTGAATGCACTTATTCTTCTGAAGAAAAAGAGTTAGCAGAAGAGCATTTTCATCTTACTTCTGATTACATTTCTAAAGAAGCAAAAAAATCTAAAGTTAAAAAATTAATTCTTTTTCATTTGTCTCAGAGATACGAAAGTAGTTCAAATAAAATTTTAGACGAAGCTAAGAGACTTTTTAAAGAAACAAAAATTGCAGAAGATTTTGATAAAATTGTACTTTAATCTATTTCGGAAATGTTTAAATAGTATTTCTTTCTATTTTCTTTATGGATAAAAAAGAGGATTATCATAGTAAAACTAAATTAAAAGAAGAATATCTCCAACCAATAGTTTCTGAAAGAAGAAATTGGAGTTTTAAGAATATAGGAATTGCTTTGTTAGTCGGTGCTATTCTATTAGTTATTCAGTTAGGAATAATGTTTTATTTTCAAGATAATGAAACAATCTTTTTTTCTTCTGCTATAGTCTTAATTGTTACTTTTGCTGTTTTTCTATATTTTTTAACCCAGCCAGAAATTGTTAAGGAGATTGAAACACCGGTTATTCACAAAAGTGTAGAAACAATTGAAGTTCCTGTAGTGAAAGAAGTTGAAAAAGAAGTTCCTGTAGTGAAAGAAGTTGAAAAA
>CAKZRD010000008.1 GCA_937143345.1 uncultured archaeon | reverse complement strand
GTTGCAGGAATTGTTGCTTTTGTTATTAGTAAGAGCAAATGAAGGATTCCAAGAAAATTAATTTTGTTAAATCTTTAAAAGAAATAGAACGGGGAATTTTATCTTTCTATTTATTCCAGATTTCTTCTGGAATTTCTAACATGAACTTCTTTAGCTTTTCCTCTTTTTTGCCAGCTTTTAATTTAAGCTTATTGCATACCATCTAACTAATCAGAACCCTATATCTACCGTTTTATCAATCTTCTTCTTTGTAGATTTTAAACCTTTTTCTGTCTTAAATGTAATAACTACTTTCATAAAATAAAAATTCAATCTTGTATAAATAAATATCTTAAGTTTATCAAGAAGAATGAGTATAGCTTGTTTCTATTTCCTGGTCAAATAGTTTAACAACTCTTCCGAGTTGGAATATCATATCAATAGCCCTCGCAAGAGAGATATGCCAAATTTGAAACTCTATGTTCTTCAGACTGTAAGTATACATGTGTTGCATCTAAATCAACCCCGTTTGCTCCCTAATCAAGGAGGTTATCTGCAGCCCAGTACATATATTGTTCTTTAGAGATTTTTCTGTCAAGCATACATTCTAAATCTCAACTGGCATAAAAATTTGAAAACCATTTTTTTGAAAAAATGCCACTGTTGAAGAAGCTAATTTATGACCAAAATGATAGGCTCCACTTGGCTTAAATCCAGAAGCTATGCCTGAATTTTTACCTTCTTGTATAGCTTGAATAAGTGCGCAGCATTTCTTTGGCGAAGTACTTTTTGTTCAGCAGGAAGAAGTTTTCCATCCATCTTTCCAATTAAAGAATATAATTCTTCAGTTGCTTGATCAGCTTCGCTAGTTAGATAAACAGACTCATATCCTCCAAGTCCACCCTTGCCAGTTTCTTTGTAAGATATTTCATATCTATTTGTTTTGATATCTACCATGTAATTTTATAGTAATAACTATTTTTTAAAGCTTTGTATTTAAAAAATTAATATTTCAAAATTGACTTAACAGGTGTTTTTGATAAGAATTTATCCATTTTCTTTTTAGCATCTTCTAATTTGGATTGATGATCTTTTAAGTAATCTTTTACATGTTTAATAGCCATCTTTTTAAGATCAGAATTCATGATTTTTCCTTTTTCATAATCTTCCTTTAATTTTTTTATCTCTTTAAGATCAAGAAAGTGATATTTTAGGAGAAGATATATTGAACAAATTTCTGGAATACCTCCAAATTTTTTTTGAAATTCTGCTGAAAATAATCCTCCAGTAAATGCTTTTTGAATTTTATTTTCTGCTGTTTCTGGCGAATCTGTTAAAAAAATACAGCTATCTGAATTAGAAGCAGACATTTTTTCTCCTGGTTCTTTTAAACTTTGTAAAAACTTAATAACCATCTCTGCAGGGGGAATAAATCCTTTCTTTTCTGCTATATCTCTTGCTAAAAGAATGTAAGGATGCTGGTCTATTCCAACAGGAATTATTGTTGGCTTAGGTCCGCCAAATTCTTCATATTGCGGAAGAAGAATCTGAGCAACCTGAACTGCTGCCCTATAAAACATTGTTCCTGGATTTTCTCCTTCTTCTTTTTTATCAAAACCAAAAACTCCAAATGCTTTATTTAATGTTATTTTATTCGAAAGATCCATTGCAACATTGTAAATATCGGGATAATCTGAGTCTACAAAGATATGTGTTTTTTTAGAGTCAAATCCCATTGCAATAATGCTCGGGATAACTTGCTCGTATGCAATTCTTCTAGCTTCAGCTAAACTTTTTGTTTTTCCAACAGTATAACTTTCATCATTTGTAATTGGTATGTAAACATCTGCTCCATGCTGTTGCATCCATAACAGCTCGTCAAAAATAGCTTTATGTCCTAAATGCAATGGTCCAGATGGATTCAATCCAGATATAACAGCCCATGGCTTATTGTCTGCAATTGCTTCAGCCACTAATTCCAAATCTTTATGTGCAAAAGTTATTCCTAGCTGCATATATTTGCTTGGGTCTGGACAATATTTTAAGAATCTGTCCATTGACTTCAATCCGAATTCCTGCATTTTCTCAGCATAGTAATCTAATTCTCTTTTTACAAGATTCTTCTTTTTTTCATGCTCTTCTTTTGCTTGAATTTCTTTTTCATTTACCATCTTAAAACTTGGATAAAATCTCCTTTTTTAGTAGTTTGTAAACCATATCTTTCAATTTTATAGGACTTATCTTCCCAGAATAAAACTCATCAGCCAGGCTAATTGGGCTGAAATCATTTTCTAAATTTCTTCTTGCCATCTCGCAGATTATTCCTAAATCTAAAATAGGATTTGGAAGAGAAGGATCTGTACTTATGAACGAGTTATCAATTAAACTCTTTGCCTGTTCCGCAGTTGTTCTTCCTGGAAGAATTCTAAACTCCTGTAATCTCTTGCTTCCAGCTTTGTAAGCAGTTATTCCATGATCTTCTATTCCTTCCTGCGCAAAAAAATAAGCCCAGTTTTTTCCTACTGGAAAAGTTGGAGTTAAGAATAATGACATAAGCGGAGCTTTTCCTTCTCTTCTCGCCAACTCTCTTGCAATATTATCATAAAGGTCTTCTCTTGGCGGGCCAACTTTTACATCTAAATCCATTATTGTTGTTATTTCATCAAATGAATACATAAACCCTTTTTTTCTTTCTTCTTCAATTTTTGATTCTGGAACTGTTTTTTCAACACCAGCCATTAAATCCTGATCTGATTTGCAAATCTGCATTATTCTTTCTCTCTCATCCTGAAATTCTTTTGTATGAATGTACTCGCTCATTCTTAAAACTCTTAATCCCAATCCATAAACTTCATTAGCTTTCTCAACAAACTCTACTCTTTCATCTCCTAATCTCATATATTTTCTTTCTAAATCAGGGGAGACATTTCTGCATGCAGCAGTATCTGCAATTAGAATTATAGGGTCAACTTCAACACCTTCTTGCTTTAATGTTTTAGCAAATTCTGAAACAAAAAAGTAATATTTCATGCTGTCAATTGTATTTCCATAATTATCATATGTTTCCCCATAAAATATTTTCAATGGCTGTTTTTTTGACTTAGCTCTTGCTAGTATTTCTTCTGTGCTAGGGCTTTGCAAAACAAGCCCTTTTTGTGTTAGTAAGCTTTTTAACTTCATGGTTTATAATAAACTTATTACAGTTAGGTATTTAAATGAGACTTTTTAAATATTAATATTTGATGAGGACATAGCACAAAGGCTAGTGTGATCGCCTCCAAAGCGATCGATGGGGGTTCGATTCCCCCTGTCCTCGTAAATCTTACTTTCCATTCTCATCAACAATAACTTCTATTTGATCTATTTTCTTTGATAGTTTTCATAACATTCTTGTTTTGCTCTGCAAG
>CAKZRD010000007.1 GCA_937143345.1 uncultured archaeon | reverse complement strand
AGAAAAATAGCAAATATAATGAAAGAAGGAAAAGCAGCAAGAAGACAAGATATTGAAACAATTTCACCTGAACTGTGGGAAGAACTTGAAAAGAAAATAAAAGACTCAGAGATAAAAGAAGAATACGAATTTTTAAAATCAATTGCAAGAGAAGAAAAAATGGCAATTGGCATAAAACGTGATTTATTGGGAGATTTAACCGGAGAGTATATATGGTTTTTAATTCCAATCTATGGAAAAAAAAACAGTTTTGCAATGCTGTTGCAATGGAAGCAATAACGGGAGAAAAAGGCGCAAAAGCCACTTATTTTTTCAGAATAACAGGCAGGGATAGATATAAAAATTATAAAGATATAAAAGAGATTGATATTTTAACAGACGAATTTATAAAAAAATTAAATAAAGCAATGCTTGCCATAAATTTCAGACGGGAGCCCATTTACTTGTCAGATGAAAAACTAAAAGAGCCACAGTATCTGAAATATCAATATGCTATGGCAAAAATCCCTGCCATATCTGAGTTAAGAGAATTATTTATTAGCAGGGTCATACATTCATCATCTGAACAATGGAAAAAAGACGCGGAAGATTTGCTTTTATTTAATTATAAGGCAAAAAATGACAATGAAAAATGGAAAAAAAACTAAAATAAAAGGTGTTTTGTGCGTACAGGAGTATTTGTAACAAAGATAAACGGTAATGTTTTTTTAACGGAAAATGAAGAAGTTAAAGAAATAGGAAAAGAAAAAAAGTTAGGGGTTAAAAAGAAATACATTGTTAACACAGATAAAAATTCTTATTGTATAATATCTCATAACACAACTCCAGAATCAAAAAAACAAGGATATTATGCTGTTTTATATCCTGAAAGTTCAGTTTCAGTTTTAACAGGCAGGGGGGATATAAAAGAAATAGAAGTATTAAAAGGTATATTTTATACCCCAGGAATTCCAAAGGTTAAAATACTATTTGCAGAATTTATTGATTATCCTTTAGCGGTTTCATGTTTTATAGAAGTTTTTGCAGATAAAAAAGTTGTATTGTTTGATGGCAGAGTAGTTGTTAAAAACAAAAAAACTGGAAAATTGGTTGAATTAGAGGGGAATTGTGAGATTACAGTAACGGAAAATGATATAAGTGATAATATTCCAATGCAACAAAAATATTATGAAATAAAAAAAACATTTAATGAGATATATGCTTTTGGAGGGGAAATTTTTTATGAAGAATTGCACGACAAAACAGATAAATTAAAAGAAGCAGCGCTTTATGTAAATAAGATATTAGCAGAAAAAACAGGAGAAGATTTTGAAAAGACAAAAAAGGAAATAGAAGAACAATTTGAAAAACAAAAAATCTGGGCATATCAACAAAGAGAAGAGATGAAAAAAATTAAAGAAAAAATTTTAAAAAGAGATTATAATAAAAAAAGTGAAGTTGTAACTATTGATAAAACAGCAAAATATAACGAGCTTATCATAAAGATATTAAATATCAGAGTTGAAGAGAAAGACGAAAACAAAAAATTTTTATCAATCTATTTTGAGGTTGAAAATAATACAAATAAAGAAATTTTTATTTTCTGGAATGAGGAGGCAAGATTAATAAATCAAGAAGGAGAAGTTATAGAAATAGAGGATTATAATTTAGAAACTGATTTTATCCCAGGTTCAAAAAAGAGCGGTTATTTGTTTGCAAATATGAAAAAAGATGATATAATTTCAAAAATACAATTTGGGGAAAAAAGTTTGTCTAAAACAGAAATTTCATTAACAGAATCAGGAGGAGAAAAAAATGCT
>CAKZRD010000006.1 GCA_937143345.1 uncultured archaeon | reverse complement strand
AAGAAATTCCTCTACTTCTTTTTTCTCTTTCTCTCCCTTTTTTAGTATTTTTGAATATTTAAATTTTTTAAAACTTTCATAAAGCCATTTATCTTTAGGATATAATTTTTCTAATATAGGGGTCATATAATAACTTATTAAAACTTTCCCCTTTATAGTATTTAATATTTTAGATAATCGTATATGATCTTTTTCTAAAAATTCAAAAGTATAATATTTATTGCTTTTTCTTGTTTTTTGAAAGTATGGGGGGTCACAATAGAAAAAAGTATCTTTATCATCATATTTTTTTATACATTCTTCAAAATCAAGATTTTCTATTTTTACATCTTTCAAGCGATTTTTTATTAAATGAAGTCTTTCGTTAAAAGAACTCCACCTTGATTTTCTTATTTTAGATACTGAATATGAATAACCTGTAGATTCTATACCTGAAAAGCACATCGTAATTTTTACCGCAAAATTGAGTGCCCTCATCAATTTATCTTTTTCAAACATATGATTTTTTGATATATTATAAATTTGCCTAGAAATTAAAGTCCAATAAGCTTTTTCTTTGAACTTTTTGAAATTATTTTTAATTTGTAGAAAAAGATTAACAATATCTGAATTGATGTCATTATATATTTCTATTTCGCTTTTTGGTTTGAGGTATAAAATCCAGCCAGCGCCTCCAAATACCTCAACATAAGTTTTATGAATTGGTATTCGTGATATAATTTCTTTCGCCATATAAAATTTACCTCCTATATATGAAAACATATTTTTATATATTCAATATTTCTTTTTCTGGAAATAACAAATTATCTAACTCGTAATTCCTTATAAGGAATTCTGTTTGTCGGCCTTTTCTTTTTTTATCATTTTTTCTTGTTATATTTATATGTTTTGCCTTATCAAATTTTTCGTATATCCATTTATCCGCTGGATATAAATTTTTCAATTTAGGAGACATAAAATAACTTATCAAAACTTTTCCTTCTATATTGTTTAATATTTTTGCTAATCGTATATGGTCTTTTTCAGAAAATTCAAAAACATAATAATTTTTTATTTTTCTTGTTTCCTCAAAATAAGGGGGGTCACAATAAAAAAAGGTATTTTTATTATCATATTTACTAATACACTTTTCAAAGTCAAGATTTTCTATAATAACATTTTTTAATCTTTCTTTTATTTTAAAAAGTCTTTTATAAAAAACAAACCAATTAGGTGCTCTTATTGAATTCACCCGATATCCATATCCTATATAATTTATACAAGAAAAACACATAGTAAATTGAATAGCATATTGAAGTGCCCTCATCAATTTATTTTTTTCAAATATATAATTTTTAGAAAAATTATAAAATTCTCGTGAATTTAATGTCCAATAAGCTTTTTCATTAAATCTTTTAAAATTGTCTCTAATTTGTAAAAAAAGATTAGTCAAATCAAAATTGATATCGTTGTATACTTCTATTTTACTAAAAGATTTTAGAAATAGAATCCATCCAGCCCCTCCAAAAACTTCAACATAAGTCATATGAGAAGGTATCCTTTTTATAATTTCTTTCGCCATATAAAATTTACCCCCTAAATACGGAATCATATTTTTTAAATTTTTAATATTTCATTTTCAGAAAATAATAAATTGTTCAATTCGTAATTTCTAATAAAAAGTTCTTCTCTATAACTCTTTTCTTTTTTATCTGTTTTTTTCAATATTTTTGAATGTTTAATTTTTTTAATATTTTCATATATCCATTTACTTTTAGGATACAATATTTCTATTGAAGGGTTATAATAATAACTCACTAAAACTTTTCCCTTAACAGCATTTAATTTTTCCGCTAATCGTTTATGGTCCTCTTTTGAAAATTCAAAAGTATAATATTTTATATCTTTTTTTGTTTCTTTAAAATATGGAAGATCACAATAAAAAAAAGTATTCTCGCTATCATACCTTCTTATACAATCTTCAAAATCAAGATTCTCTATATTAACATTTGTAAGCCTTTCTCTTATTTTATGAAGTCTATCATAAAAACAAAGCCAATTATTTCTTTTTATTGATGTAACCGCATATCTATATGTAGTAGTTTCTATACCTGAAAAACACATAGTAATTTTTATAGCAAATTTAATTGCTCGTAATATTTTATCCTTTTCAGTCATATAATTTGAAGTATTAAAAATTTCTCGTGATGATAAAACCCAATACGCTTTCTCTTTAAATTTTTTAAAATTATCCCTAATTTGTAAGAAGAGATTTACCAAATCGGAGTTTATGTCGTTATAAACTTCTATTTGACTTGGAGGCTTGACATATAAGACCCAACCCGCACCTCCAAATACTTCTACATAAGTAATATGTTCAGGCATTCTCGCAATAATTTCTTTCGTTATATGAAATTTACCACCTATATATGGAAGCATTTTTATTTAAAAAAATAAAAATTTGAGAATTAACTTTTTCACCTTTCCCTTTTTCAAAAGCCTTTTCTATCATTATATTTATTATAGGATTTTCACATAAATAAAATCAAAAATAGTTTTGTTTGTTAAAAAAGAAAAATTAGCGTTATCTTTTTATTCAATTTCTTTCCATCTTCTTACTCTTTTTTTGTTTTCTTTCTTCTTTCCGTTTTCTTTTTTCTATCCACTTTTTTAATTCTTTGGTTGCTTGTTCAGGGCTTTTATAAGGAAAAAAAATTTCCCTAAATAAAAGACCACCTAAATAGCATAAAATAAAAAAAATTATTGCCACTAATAATGTTTTCATAATTATTTCCTCCTTATTTTTTTTATTAGTTTTCTCAGCAATTTTATTAAACTTTTTCCTAACAAGAAAAGACCTGCAAAAATTAAAATAAGAATTAAAATTGCTATCGCAATAAATATCAATATTTGCTCTGTTATTTCTTTTTCATAGAGTAAATGCATAACACTAACAACAATAATTAACCCCAATCCTATTAGTGTATATGCTCCCACTCCCATTAAAAATCGGTCTCCCGGTGATATTAAGTCTTCCTCCGATATTTTAAATAGATATTCATTTATTGCCTCCTTTCTTATTTTTGTCAACTCTTCTAAACTAATTAGAAAATAATAGTCATCAGTTTTTTTGTATTTTGCTCTTTCTAATAATTTATTTAAAAAAATATCAAGCGTTTTTTTACAGCATTTTCTAAATAATTCTCCCATTTTTTATCACCTCCTTTCATTTCAATAAACACATTTTTCCTTTTCCTCTTTTATGTTTCAGGGTCCAATATTTTTTCTTTTAGTGCCGACCTAAATCCGTGGTACCCTATCACAATACTATCTAAATGCTGTATATCCACAATTCTACACGCTTTTGTGATTTTTTGTATTATTTTTTTGTCGTCATTGCTAAAAGTTATATCTCCTGAAGGATGATTATGAATCGTTATTATTGCCGTGGCCCCTACTAAACAACAATTTCGGATTATTATTCTCACATCTACCGTCGCGCTTGTCATCCCCCCTACAAAATCTACTGAAAAACAAATTATCTCGCGGCTATTGTTTAAATATATTGTAATAAATTTTTCTACCATCTCATTCCTTAATTTTCTAAACCATTTATACACCTCTTCATCATATCCTATTTTTATTGTTTTCGTCTTTTTATAGTTTTTATATTTTATTATCATCTCCCGTATTATATAGTGCTTCTCTATGTTTTTTATATCTGCTTTTTCAGTATTTATTATCTCCATTTTTTTCATCACCCCCCCTTTTTTAGAAGCAAGAGGAGATTATCTCCCTTTGCTTTTCTCTTATAATCTATATTTCGTATATTTTCTCACACGGCATTGTTTTTCTCGCTTCTCGTATATACCGTATTTTCTCCTTGGCTTTTTCAATCATTTCTATTATTTCGCTAATTTTTCCTCGCGTAACTTTAGCTTTTCTATCTTTATTCGTATTCTACTTGCACGCGCCTCTA
>CAKZRD010000005.1 GCA_937143345.1 uncultured archaeon | reverse complement strand
TTCAATACTTTGGCCTTAACTCTTAATTCTACAATTACATTGCCGAAAATTCTTTTGAGAATATTAAGAATAGGTCCTGGGATCCATCTTAAAAATCTCTGTGGAACTGACTTCAACTCAATTATTTCAAAAAGATTTTTTCCGTTATTAAATTCGTATGGTCTAAACCTGAATGTGTTTATTAGAGCATCCTCGTTAAAATAATTGACGTGGGTTGGACAAGAGTATGCATGATAGGAATTATAATATGGAACGATGGCCTCTATAATTGCTCCCTTTTTGCAAATTCTCCAAACTTTCTTCATTACCTCTTGGGGGTTTGGCAAGTGCTCCAAAACATTGTCTATCAAGACATAATCAAATTCTGAATCTCTAAAAGGATATTTGTCCTTTAAAAAATCGAAAGTGTAATCGATTCCCTCTCCTTTCTGAATGTCTACATTTACCCAGCCATCTCTTTTTGGCCTGATATCCTTCCCACAGCCGAAATTAAGTTTTTTTTACTCATTTGAACCTTCTTATAAGATTTAATAAAAAACCTGGCAAAAGACTCTTTATCCTTTTACAAGGAATAGCAAACCACTCATATTCTCTTGGATGAACAATGTCTAGCTGAAAGTTTAATTTTGCTGAAGCAGAAATATTATCTAATTTTGATTTTTTTACATAAATTAGGGTATTTTGTAGATAATGAGAAAGAATCTCTTTATCTTGCCAAAATTTTTCTCTAATTAAGTTGAGTGGCACAAAACCTCGTTTTTTGAAAAGGCTAGTCCAAAAGCTTTGATATTGTTCGTTTAAATGGTTTGTTCCTCCTTGAAATGGTATTGCGGCCGAAAAAACGATTACATCGGATGTATTTGTCAGCGAATTTATGAACCTTGTGGCTGATTCTTTTGGTAAATGTTCTGCTACTTCTAAACAAATTGTTAAATCAAACCGATTATTCATTTTAAAAATTCCTCCCGATAAGTCCTTAACTAGAATACGATCTTTTTTTATATATAGGTTTTCCTTATCCAAAATCCATTTTCCTTCAATCCCAGTTATATCTATGTTTCTTTTGCTAAATTCTTTTAGCCAAATACCTAGCCCACACCCAACATCCAAGACCTTTTTTGGATGAAAGATAGAAATCAAATATTGTACTATTTTTCTTGCAGATTCTAGGGTGCTTTGTTCAAGTGTCTCATAAAATTTTTGATTGTATTTTTTTGTTTTCATTTCAAAAGATGCCTCAGTTTATCAACTGAGATGGATAACAAATACTTGTTTTTAAATTCTTCCCTTATTTTTAATGCATTTTCTTTATGCCCTAAACGATCATAAAGATTTTTAAATAAACTTTTCCAATCCTTTCGTTTTGCTACAAAGCCCAAATAATCTTTTGAGATTATTTCTGGAATTGCGGCATTTTTATAAGAAAAAACAGGTATTCCGAACATTAGAGCCTCTAAAATCACTAGGGGAAAAACCTCGTTTTCGTAGTTTGTCGGAAAAATTAGATAATCTGTACCCTCTAGAATCTTTAATTTGTCTTTTCCATATTTTGGTCCAAGATAAAAACATTCTTTTTGAAGTCCTTTTTTCTTTATTTCATTAAAAAATCTTGTTTTGAATTTTTCATCCGAGAAAACACCAACAAAATTACATATGAACTCTACTCCTTCTTTCTTCAAGGCTTCGCAAATATTCAAAACATCTAATGGACCTTTTGACTCGATCATGTTTGACAAAAATAAAAGAACTTTTTTCTTGTTCTTACTTCTTTTTTCAATTATATTTTTGAACTCTTTGTCTGTTAACTCATCTCTAATAGCATTTGGTACAATAAAAATATCTTTCTTTTTCACAAACCCTTCTAAATCATAAAGAAGTAAGTTTGATAAGAGAATTGCTTTTGTATTTCTTAGAATAAAACGATAATAGTTTCTTGTGAAAGCATTTTTTTCAGAAGATTCTTTTATTCCCTTTGCTTGAAAATGAAAAATAATCTTTCTTTTAAATAGTTTGCAAAGTATTACATAAACACTATCTCTATAAAAAGCAAATCCTCTGTGTGCAAGCTCAAAATAAATTATTTTCGGCCTAAAGAAAACTAGTTCTTTGAACAATTTAAAAAAAACAATAAAAAATCCAAAAAACTTTTTTAGATTTACTTTTCCCAATTCGCTTAATGTATCTGAATAGTTTATTTTTATTCTTTTAACCTTGAAATTTTTATCTTTGCTTAATGCTTTGAAGTAATTCTCGTTCATCAATGCTGCTCCGTGTACTGGAGGAGGAAATCTCCCCAAAAATAAAACCTTTCTCATCCCTCCACCTCCAAACCTACTCTTCCGCTAATCAAGTACCAAACCCCGACTAAACTCCTCCAAACCTTTTTTTTAGAATATTTAAAATCAGTAATTAAACGATAAAGCCACTCCATTCCAAGTTTTTGAACTAAAAAAGGAGCTTCTTTTTTCTTGCCTAAGAGAAAGTCCAATCCTGCGCCTATATTCACAAAGTATTTTACTTTTGTCTTCTTAAAGAGTGCTTGTGAAATTATATTCTGCTTTGGGCTTGCAATTCCCACCCATACGAAATCTGGTTTAAACAAGTTTATCTTCTTGGCTATCTTATCTATTTCTCTTGGGGGAAACTCGATCTCTTTTATGTATGGGGGATTGTAACATTCTAATCTCTTCAAATGAAAAAGATTTTTCTTTAAAGAAATTAGGTCTTCTTTCTCGAGACCTATGAAAAAATGTTTTTTGTTTCCAGAAAGCTTTTTGTTGGATAAAAAATCCTTCGTAAATGTTGGACCTCTTACTCGAATAACTTTCTTAAATCTTTTAAGAGATAAAAACAAAGAAACAAAAAAACCGTCTACCATATTCAGATTGTTCTTGCCAGTTATGGCTTTTCTGAATTTCTCTATGTTCTTGAATTGATAGACGTCGTGCTGGTTTAGAAAATTTAAACTTAATCTTTTTTTATTCTTATCTAAAAAAGAAAAAAGCTCTTTTTTGTTTCTTGTTTGAAAGATTAATTTATTTGTCATGAAAATAAAACAAAAAGGCTTCTTTAATAGTTATCTTTTTCCTGGATTTTCTTCTTTACTTGTTCTTCTATCCAAGCATAAGTTTTCTCCATTCCTTTTTTGAGAGGATAATTAGGAGCCCACCCCAACTTCTCTTTTATTAAAGTATTTTCTGAATTTCTTCCTCGAACTCCAATTGGTCCTGGAATGTGTTTCAGATTTATCTTTTTTCCTGCGATTTCTGCAACCATTAGCGCAAGGTTATTTATAGTTATATCTTCTTCTGAGCCAATATTTACTGGACCAGTGAAGTCAGACTCAACAAGTCTCCTAATTCCTTCTAAACATTCATCTATATAAAGAAAGGACCTTGTTTGCTCCCCGTCTCCCCAGATTTCAATTGTGTCTCCATCTTTTGCGTAAGCAACTTTCCTACATATGGCTGCAGGGGCCTTTTCCTTACCTCCTTCCCAAGTCCCTTCTGGGCCGAAAATATTATGAAACCTTGCAATTCTTACTGGAACGCCAGTATTTCTCATCATAGAAAGGTACAATCTTTCACTGAATAACTTTTCCCAACCATACTCTGAATCAGGATGTGCGGGATAGGCCATTTCTTCTTTTAAACCTGGATTTTTAGGATCCATTTGGACTTCTTGGGGATATACACAAGCAGATGAAGAATAGAATAGCTTTTTGTATTTTTCGTATAAATGAGCAAAGTTTAGATTTATTTGCGCAGAGTTATGCATGACAGCTAAATCATGTTCTCCTGTGAAAATATATCCTGCCCCGCCCATGTCAGCTGCTAATTGATAAACTTCGTCGAACTTTTCTCCACCCGGTAAAACTAAAGCCTTCTGGCAGTTTTCTAAATATCTCAAATCTATTTTTAAAAAATCATCCGCATCTGTTTTGGAAAATTCTGGATATTTCAAATCTGCCCCACGAACCCAGTATCCTTCTTTTTTAAGTCTTCTAACTAAATGAGAACCAATGAATCCACCAGCACCACAAACTAATGCTTTTTTCATGGAATATTTAAAGAAAAGAAGTTTATAAGATTTTCTTTGTCCATATTTTGTTATACTAAAAAGAATAAAAAAAGATTATTAAAAAGTTTGTTTTTTAAGACTTGAAGAAAAATTTAAAAACTTTTTGAAAAAATAAATATTATGGGGGAAAAGTTCGTGCTCATCTTGTTTTTTGGATTTTTCATATTTGGGATAAGTTTTTCATCATCTAGCTATAACGGAACTTTTATTGGTAATGAAACAACAACAATAAAAAATACAAGTGCGGAGTTTGATGTTATCGCAAATATATCTGCAACAAAATGGTGGGCAGAAGTTCAATTAAACACTTCGGAAATTAATTTTGGAAATGTTCAACCTAAAAAAAATTGGAATAGCTATAGGGCAAAATATAAGATAAAAGCAAGAGGAAATGTTGATGTAGACATAATTCCAACGCTAGTAAATTCGAATGATAATATTTTCTCTAATTTATACTTTGCTAGAATTTTTGAAAGTTCGAAAAGCAAATGGACAAAAATTGGCTTTTATAAAATGAAATTTAATCTTACAAAAAATGAAGGATATTGGAGTGTTTTAACTTCGTCCGGGCTAGAAAATGCTACTAATAGCAACGGAGAACAATCTATTTTGTTGGATTTATCCGAATATGAAGACCCAATCCCTTTTACAATAGAAAATTATAGGAATAGTATTAAATTTATTATCGTTCCCGACTGGTCTAGTGTTAATTCTGGTTCTCCTTAAAAATGAAAAAATTATTAATTCTTTTTTTATCGTTATTGTTTTTAATAAACTTTTCTTCTTCTATAAAAATTTCTCCGACCTACCAAAAAATTAAAATGGACCAATATGAAACAAAATGTGTAAATATTTGGGTTTTACCAGAAGAAAATTATTCTATAAGCTCGAGATGGTCAATCGACGGCAAGGGTGATATAGAAAAATATAAATTAAGCTCTGAGAAAATAAAAATATCTTTTAATTACACTTATTTAGAAAAAGGAAAATATGAATTTTGTTTTAATCCTAAAAAAGGTGGAAATTTTTCTGGGATTATCTTTTTTTATTCTGATGCGAACATTGTAGAAATAGGGAGTTGGGTTGAATTAGAAGTAAGAAAAATTGAACTCGATGAAGAAATAATCGTTTTAACAGAAAATGTAATAAAAGACATAAAAGAAAAAAGTTTGGAAAATAAAAATGAAATTTTATTTTTTATTTTTGCTCTTCTTTTATTTTCTTTTTTCTTTATAATTTTTTATAAAAAAAATACCCAAAATAAAAATTCTGCTTAAAATTGTCGCAATAGCTGCGCCTATTGTTGCATGAAACATAGAAAATTGTAAAAAATATTTAATTAAAATAAAGTTCAATAAAATGTTTAAAAATGTCGCTAAAATTAAAGTTTTTGACAAAAATTTGTTTTTTGATTGTGAAATAAAAAAGTTTGAAAATACTGCATTGAATGAATCAACCAGAAGAAGAATTGAAAGAATTCTTAATATTTTTGAAGTCGGTAAATACTCAACTCCGTATATTGCCTTAACCACTATATCTGAAAGAAACAAAGTAAAAATAATAGCAAAAAAAGAAAAAATAAATGTTACTGCTAATGATTTTTTTAATACTAATTTAAGCTTTTCTTCAGACAATCTTGAAAAAACTGGAAAAAAAGCTGCAGCAAAGGGAATTAAAACACTGACTGAACCGATTAAAGCGAAAGCCGCCTGATAATAAGCCAAATAAGAAGAATGGACAAATCTTCCAAGCATTATAATATCTATTGTTCCAAAAAAAAGTCCTGTTAAAGCTGTTGCACTTAATGGAATAATAAACTTTATTACTTCTTTCTTTTCTTTTTCTGATAATTTATCGGAAGGGTATTTTTTTATTTTTGGATAAAGAAAAAATATAGAAAAGAAGAAGCAAAGAGAAAGAGATAAAAAAATTCCTCCTAGAAGAATTTCCTTCGAAGAATCTAAAACAAAAAGGATTGTTATTGGAACTAAAACCAACCTTGTTATTTGATAGAAAATTTCTTTATAGAAAGGATATTTAAAATTGTTTCTCGCTTGAAATAAACCCACAACAAAACCTAAAATGCTATTAAATAAAATATATAAAGAACCTGCCAACAAAGCTAAAAAAATCGGTTTTTTGTAATAAAAGTTAGCAATAAAATAAGAAGATAAAATCAAGATTAAAGAAGATAAAACAGTTAATTTTAATTTTAAATTTCTTATAAAGTAGATAAAGGCACCTGCTTTTCTCTGGTTTTTCTCATTCTTAGAAAGAAATTTTATTAATGCGCTGTTCGTACCCAAATCAGTAAAAGCTGCAAAAATTAAGATTGTTGAAAGCGCTAAAGAGTAAAGACCAAAAATCTCTGGAAGTAAAATTCTGGCAAGAAATACTGTAAAAATAAGGCTTCCAACTTTTCCAATAGCATTAGTCAAAAATTGAAAAATTGAATTCTTTATTGCAATCCCGGTATTCCCAGAAAAATCTCTTCTTAACACTCTTTTCGTCAGACCAAAAACTTTTGTTGTTAATATCTTAAACATAAAAATTATTGTTTTTTTGTGTTTTTATTCTTTTTTAAATAATAAAACCAACTAACCTTATGAAAAATATCCAAGTTTAAATTGTATAGGTCTATCCAATCAAGGATCAAATGAAAAACAAAACCTATAATTACAAAAAATAAAAATTTATTAAAAAAAGAAAAAATTAATAAAAGCAAAATTAATTCAAATGAATGAAAAAATCTAAAATAATAATGAATCTTCTTCCTTTCCTTTTTTGACTTTATAATAAAATCTTTCTGATTTTTTGCCCATGAATAAAATCTAAATGGGTTCAAACTTCTTTTTTTAATTATAAAAATAAAAACAATATCTAAATCAATAAAAAACCATGTTGAAAGAAAAAGAATAAGAAATTCGAGAAGAGATATCTCAAATATTAAATAACTTAAGAGCGAAAAGATAAGTCCTAAAAATAAATGCGTTGTCGGTTTCATTCGTTATTAATTTGACTAACTAAATCTGAAAATGCAGGTCTAGTTATTAAAACTCCGATAGAAATTCCGATAAGAGTTGTAACGGCAAAACCTTTAAATAAACCTGCTGAAACTGCGCCTATACCTAAAAAAGAAAGAGCTCCAGTTAAAGGAATAAGTGCGACTGCTGTTGTTGAAAAAGAACAAACTATTATGAAAAGTGCTTTCTTTATTTTTTCTTTAATTGATTCTTCTTTAACTTTGGCCTCATCTAATATAACTATCATGCTGTCTATTCCTGTTCCAATTGTTGCTAAAATTCCTGCAATTGAAGGCAGATCTAAATTCCAATTAATTAACGCTGCAATTCCTAAAATAATAATTATCTCTGCGAACAAAAAGATTAACATCAATAAAGTAGGCTTTATTCTTCTGTATTTAATAAAAACAATTAAAAAAACGCCTAAAAATGCAAAAGTGCCTGCTAAAAAAATTTGTTTAACAAAATCTTCTCCTAGATGAGGCGATATTCTATCTAACTTAACAATTTCTAATTTATAAGGTAAACTCCCTGTGATTAATATTGTTTGAAGTTTTTTCATTTGGTTTTCAGCTTCTTCATAAGCTTCTTGTCTTGTTGTACTTGATCCTCTTCCAGAAATCTGAACTTGTGTTGTTTCTCTCCCCCTCAAATCTGCTGCGATAGACAAAGAATCTCTAAGTTCATCGTCTAAATAAAAATCAATTGTTTTTGAAAGATAACCTTTACCAGAAGAAGAATTTATTTCCAAATCTTTTGTTATTTCTGCAAACTTCTTTGCCGCCTTATCGCTTAAAGAAATTGAAAAAGCAAAATTACATATTTCGAGATTTTCACTTCTAAAACACTCCCTTATTCCAGAATCTTTCCCTGTTCTTCCAACATAAGTAATATCTTCATTCCCTCCGATAAAAACTGTTTCATTACCTATTTTTGCTTCAAATTTTCCTTGTTTTGTAATTAACTCTTCTAAATCTGAAGGAGATGAGCCCGCAATTTCAACAAGCATAAACTTGTTTCCTTCGAAATCAGAAACCTTTCTCAATTGAATATCTGTTAAACCATAAACATTAAATCTCTCCTGAGAAACAGCAATTAAATCATCTAATTGGTTTTCTGAAAGAGAAATATCTGCTTTAACCAACGCTCTTGCTCCTCCCTCAATATCTAAACCCGTTCTTATTCTTGTTAGTTTAGGTTCAGAAAAAATAACTTTGTCAAAATCTTCCGATGAAAAAATACTTGTTATTGTAAGAGAATCTGTTTTTATCTCTGTTTTAGAATTATTCAAATTGGAGATTATTGAGCTTATTTTTTCTAAAGAGTTTATTTCCTCTCCGTTTATTTCTAAAACCCTCATGTTTGCTCTGAGACCTTCCTTAAATAAAGAAGAATTCTTTTCTATTGAAGAAACTATAATTTTTTTATCTAAAAATTTGGGGGGAAAAGAAAAAATTGACAATAATGAAAACAAAACTACAACGATGACTATCCAAACTTTAAATGTGATTTTCATTTTTCTCCGTGAAGAATTTAAGTAAAGAAGCATTAAATATCCATGTGTTTATTAAATCAAAACATAAACCAATAATTAAAATTGAAAAAATTTGGTTTAGAACACTTTGAAATCTATAAACAAAAATTAATGCAAAAACTAAGGCAAATATCGAGGTTAGTGTCATTGAAATTCCTGTTTTGAAAGCATTGAATATTTCTCTGTTTACCGAAGTTTTCTTTCTTTTAAAAACTCTTGTTGTTAAAAGAATATTTGTGTCAACAGAATAACCGAGCAACATCAAAAAGGCAACGATTCCTCCTGTCGATAATTTTATCTCTAAAAGATTCACTAGAGAAAGAGTTAAAATAATGTCTGAAGCTGCTGCAAAAAGAACTGCGAAAGAAGAAATTGAAAATTTAAAATAAAAATAAGCAAGAAAAAAAGCCAAAAAAAAGATAGCCAACTTAAGTAGAAGATTTGTATTATGTAGAGAAAATCTTATGAATATTAAAAGAAAAATTGTTAAAAAAACCGATAGGATTTTTATTTTTTTATTCTTGGCGAATATAATAAAAACAACTAAAGACATGAAGAAAAAAGCAATGATTAAAGAATAAATGAGTTGTTTCTGAAAGTTTTTACTCAAGGAGGAAGAAGTTGTTTCTATAGATGAATTTTCTTGGGTTAACTTTTGACCTATTTTTTCTTCCAAGAAATTTATAACTTCTTCTTTTTTCTCCTCAGGGATTACCAAAATAATACTTATTTTTTTGCCAGTGTTATCTGTAAGTGTTTTTATTTCTAAATCAGAAGTTATTTTTTTTAATTCAGGTTCTAGAGCTTTTTCATTTAAATCGAAAAAAAGAGAAATTGTTGTTCCCCCTTTTAGAGAAACATCTTTATAAAAAAAATCCCCTGTTTGGAAATAAAAATAAAAAAGATAACCTAATGCCAAAAAAAACAATAAAACAGGAATAGCTACTAACTTTTTGTAATTTTTGTTATAAAAATTTTTTATTTTTTCCATTAAAATCGAAAAGCAAAAGTATTTTTAAGTGTTTTGAAATGCGTGGGCCGGGATTCGAACCCGGGTCACAAGCTTGGAAGGCTAGTATTCTGCCACTGAACTACCCGCGCTTAAAATTAATATATTGAAAAGGTTTTAAAACTTAATGATTTAAACAGATAAGTTTTTATATATTTTGAATTTATAATTTCTACGAGGAGATGCCGGAGTGGCCAAACGGGCAGGACTTAAGATCCTGTGGCTTTTGCCTACGGGGGTTCGAATCCTCCTCTCCTCATATAGAAAAGTTTAAAAACAAACTTTTTCGCATTAATATAAACCTGCGAGCTAACGCGTTTAGTAGGTAAGACTACTTCTCCGTTAGTTTTGAAAATGAAAAGAAAAATATCAAAAACAAAAATCGAAGAGAAAGCTTTAAGAAAAACAAATAAAGATTTCGCTAAATTAATAAATAAAATAAAAAAAGTTAATCTTGAGTTTGCATATTATTTAGCATTACCAAAGAGAAAAAGAATAGAAAAAAATTTGGAAGAAATAAACAAAAAAACAAAAGAGAACGAAGTTGTTTTTGTACCAGGGAAGGTTTTAAGCTCTGGAGAACTAACAAAAAAAATAAAAATTGTTTCATGGAAGTTTTCTGAAAAAGCATTAGAAAAAATAAAAAATTATAAAAGCGAAGCAGTTTTAATTGAAGAAGAATTGAAAAAAAATCCTGAATTAAAGGGAGTTAAGCTGTTAATATGAAAATTTATGTTGATGCTGAAGGAATTCAAATTGGAAGATTAGGAAGTTTTGTAGCTAAAAAAGCTTTAGAAGGTGATGAAGTCTTTGTTTTAAATTCCGAAAAATCAATAATTTCTGGAACAAAGAAAAATGTTTTAGAAGAAATTATTAATTGGAGAAAAAAAGGAGGAAAAAGTTTAAAGGGGCCAAAAGTTTCAAAATATCCGCATTTTTTATTAAAAAGA
This sequence comes from uncultured archaeon, assembly GCA_937143345.1. Taxonomy (GTDB): domain Archaea; phylum Nanobdellota; class Nanobdellia; order Pacearchaeales; family GW2011-AR1; genus CAKZRD01. The sequence goes on along the minus strand of CAKZRD010000005.1, from coordinate 34,613 downwards.
ATGATTCGAGGAATGCTTCCTTGGGACAGAGAAAAAGGAAAAAAAGCCTATAAGAGAATAAAATGCTTTTTGTCTGAACAAATAATTCCTGAAAAAGAAGTAATAAAATTAAAAATAAATAAACCTTTGAAATTTGTTGAATTAAATGAAATTTGTAAACTTTTAGGATGATAAAAAAAAGTATTGTTGTTTCTGGAAAAAGAAAAACAGCAATAGCGAAAGCTTCTATAAAAGAAGGCACTGGTAAAATAAAAATAAACAAGAAAAGATTGTTTTATTTTCCCCCTCTTAATAGAATGGAAATCGAAGAACCACTCTTAATTGCCGACGAAATTTTAGGGAAAAGGGATTATGATATAGATATTAATGTAAAAGGAGGTGGTGTTGCTTCACAAACAGAAGCAGTTCGTCTTGCAATTGCGAAAGCAATATATTCTTTTACAAAAAACGAATCTTTGAAAAGAGCTTACCTTTCTTATGACAGAAATCTTTTGGTTGCTGATACAAGAAGAAAAGAAACATACAAACCAAGAGATTCAAAAGCAAGAGCAAAAAGACAAAAAAGTTATAGATAATTATAATCTATGCCAATATTCTGTTAGGTCTATATGTGGGGGAAATACTTGGTATTCTTCTCTTACAAAAAACAAATCAATCCATTTACTTTTTTTTAGGTGTTTGTGGCATAAGATTGGATCAAGAACTTTCCTCTTATATTCAAAAAGATTCATCGGAAGAGCGAAGGGTAAAACAAGTTTAAAATTTACATCGCTGTTTTCATTGTCCCAATCACAAGCCTTAGCGTGAGATCCTATTAGATAAACACCCCTTATATCTTTCATCTCATTTACAGAAAAAGAGTTATTATTACAGAAACTTTCTAGATTTTGAAAATAAACTCTTTTTGCTTTTTCTAATTTCAAAAGCAGTTCTACTGTTGGCTCACCGTTATCTCCGATAAATCTTGGATTTGGCATAATAAGATTAATAAAACTGCCTTTATAAATTTGTCGTTTCTTGTTGGGAGTTACAAAATAAAAAAATTTTAAAAAGATAAGAGATATAAGGTATCGAACCTAAAATACATAACTTCCCAAAAATAGTAAAGTGCACCAGCGCATTAAGAAAAATTTGGATTTATTTGGTTACTTACAAAAAATACCATTTGACAGATGAAAAAATATTAGGATTCAGAAGAAATAAAAGAAGAAGCCACCAGATTGCTAGAAAATGATTTAGACATTCTGTTAAGGTTAAGATTTTAGATTTACCTGATATAAAAACCTTAGCCAAATTGGTTAGGTTTAATAAAGAATAGTTAAGAGAAATTATTTCTGAATTTGATTGTTTAGTCACTCCTTCAAAAAAAAGAAATTGTTTAATAAAGAAAGTTTATCTTTTTTAAATGTTTTTTAATTGTTTTTCATCTTTCTCTGCACGGCATAAAAAATTTCTGGAGAAATCAATTGTTTATGCTCTCCCTTAAAGATTCTTCCGTTAAATTTTATTTCTCCTAAATAGGTTCTATTCGAAAGAATTTTTTTAATTCCATTAACAGAAAAAGAATATTTTTTTGCTAGTGCATTTAAAGAAATTTCGTTTTCTAAAAAATCTTTGAAAATTGACAAAACTTTTGAAGCGTTTTCATTTTCAATTAATTTTCCATCGACTAAATCATAGCCAAATGGTGCGCGTGACATTAAACTTCCTCTTTCTGCTTTTTTTTCCATCCCTCTTTTTTGATTTTCCCAAAATGCTTGTCCATATTTTCTAAAAGTTTCTAAAAATTTCCAATCAATTTTTTCTTCAATATATTTTTTAAAATCTTCTTCTTTTTTTGGAGAAAAAAAAGCGCAAAAAGAACAAAGTTTTTTTCCAAAAATTTCTTTTTCTTTTGAGTCGATATAGCTGCATTTTTCACAAACCATTCTTAAATAGTTTTTTTCTTTTTTAAATATATTTCTAATTTAAAAAATAATTAAAAAACAAAAGAAAAAAATACTAAAAAATTTTTTTGTTGAGCTGGCGATTCAAATCGTGCAGGAAAAACGAATAGAGAATTTATCGTGGTTACTCTCTCAACAGTTTATGAGGATATTATTGTAAAAAGATTTCCTAATAGAAGAGATTTAAGTGGTTCTTTATCTTAGGTTAGTTCTGAAAAAAGAATGGTTTATTGTCTTGACTGAAAAAAAGTAGATATCATGAGGATAATACTTTATGTGTTTCTCCTCTGATTATTTTGTCTTATTTGAGAAATATCGGAGAAAGGTATGACAAAGTTTGTTTATATCTTGGCAGACAGTTAAATGGAGAAAGAAAAATAAAAGGAATTACTTCTACGTAGGAATGGTAAAGGTTGTTGAGATAGTTTTGTTAAAAAGAGAAATAGACCTCATTTCAAAAAAAGTCAAAAAAAGCTATTTGCCAGGAAGTCGTTTACAGAGCAGATAGATTACTAAATATGCTTTTTTATATTGAAAAAACTTCTTGATGGAAAGGGAAGTTTTTTATGTATTTTGAAACTTTTAAAAGATAGATTTTAATAGTCTTTTTTTTAATAAATTTTATGGGGAGAGGATCAAGTGGGACAATAAAGGAGATTGAAGAATTCCCTCGAAGAATAAAAATTTTTTTTTGGATAATTTTTTTATTATTTCTTTTCGGAACTTTTGGTTTCAAACTTTTAGGAGAAAAAACTTTTTTTGATGCTTTCTTTAGGACTTTGCAAACCCTTGCTTTTATGTTCGAAGAAAATTCTACCATAAGCGAAAGGTTTTTGGAAATTTTTTTGGCGATAGTGGGTGTTTTCTTTGTTTGGTGGGTTTTATGGAGTTTGGGGGATATGTTATTAGATGGGAGTTTAAAAAAATATTTAAAAACAAGAATTTACGAATTTAAATTAGAAAAAATGGAAAACCATATAATAATTGCAGGTGGTGGAAGGTCCGGAGAAGAAATTGCAAAAATTTTGAAAGAAAAAAAACAAAATTTTGTAATGACTGATTTTAATAAAGAGGTTGTTAGCAGTTTAAGAAAAAAAGGATATATTGTGATAGAGGGTAGTCCTGATCAAGAAGAAACTTTAGTTAAAGCGGGAATAAAAAAAGCTAAAAAATTAATTCTTACAGTTCCAAAAACAGATGTAAATCTTTTAGCAATATTGACGGCGAAAGAAATTAATCCTAAAATAGAAGTTTATGCAAGATGTGAAAATCCAAAACACATTTCTAAACTGAAAAAAGCAGGAGCAAAAATTGCTATTGTGCCTGAAATTGTAGCTGCAGATAAATTGGTAGAAGATTTGGGAATTTAAAGACAAATCTCCTTAAACAAATTTAGTTTATTAAAGAAGATCTAATGGGCTCTTAACTTTTTTGAGCTCTTCTGTGCTTACGTGAGTGTAAATTTGGGTCGTGTTTAAATTCTCGTGGCCTAAAAGGGTTTGAATTATTCTAATATCTGTACCTGATTCGAGAAGATGGGTAGCATAGCTATGTCTTAAGGTATGTGGTGTAACTTTCTTATTTATTTGAGCTAGTCTCGCACAGTTTTTAATCATCTTCTGTATATTTCTAGGTGTTAGTGGCTTGTCTTTTGAAGAAAAAAGATAAATTCTTTCCTTATTTTCATAAATATAACTATCTATCTCTAGAATAAGCTTGTCAGGAAGAGTAAAAAACCTATCTTTTGAACCTTTTCCTTTAACAACTTTACCTATTTTTTCGTTTAAATCAATGTCTTTTATTTTTAGATTAACAAGTTCTGAAACTCTTAAACCGGTGCTATAAAGAAATTGAATTATGAGCTTTGATTTCTTTGTTGGAGCAGAATCTATTAATCTTTTAACTTCTTCTTTTGTTAAAACTTCTGGAAGTTTTTTAGATTTTTTTGGTCTTTCTATTCCTTGGGTTAAATCTTTGTTTAAAATTTTTGAGGTTGAAAATTTTATTGCTGCCATTGAAAGAATTATTGAACTTGGTGCTCTATCTGAAATATTAGCTAAAAATTTTTTTACATCATCTGTTGTTAGGTCTAAAGGTTCTTTTTTGATAAAGTCAAAAAATTTAGAATTTATGTAAAGATAATTACGGATAGTTAATTCTGATTTTTTTATTAATTTTAGTTCTGTTTCAAGCTTTTCAATAAACTCCTCTTTTTTCATAAATTGGATAAAACGAACTTATTTTTAAATTTTACTATTACGTATAATGTTTCTTGTGCGAATTTTTTTGTTTTTTTATTGTTCGAAAAGAATATTTTTTTATATTATTTGAACTAAGGTTAGCTTAGTGCAAAAATAAAAGACTTTTCAAAAATTTTTTTATTTTGGTTTGTTGTAATTTAAAAAATTATTAATTAAAAAGGACTATTCAAAATAAATAAAATAAAGAAATTGAAAAACTCTTACTAAAAAACTTGGTTTATTTTTTCACTAATGTTGACTTAACTGATAAACTTTATTAAAAACCTTTGTTAGAAAACTAAAGATAAACTCACGCCTCTTAGTTTTTATTTTTTAAGCGATGACAGTTTATTGCACTAAGGTTAGCTTAGTTACTATTCGAAAAACTTTAAGATTATTGAAAGAATTGTACCTACTATCACTATCCATCCTGTAATAACTGTTATTATTGTTGGAATAAAAAGAATTTCTAAATTAAGTGTCCTTGTTGCCATACCTGCACCAACTGACAGTGAAACCAAAATGCTTACAAACCATGAAATGAATGAAATTACTTTATTTATTTTTGATTGTTCTTTTTTTCTTTTTTCCTGCATTTTAACCTCCTTTCAATTTTTTTTATTTCTGAAAATAAAAGAGATTACTATAAAAAAGAATAAAAATGAAAATAAAAAAAGAACAGTTAAAGATAATAGAATATCATCGTATTTTCCAAAATAGCTTATTTCACCTATTGTTTTTCCTGTTAAACTAAAAGAACAAAAATCCCATTTTTCTCCAACACCTAAAATATTTGATTTTAATTTACATGGAACAAAAGAAAAATTAAACGAAAAAGAAATAAGAATTATTGAAAAAACTAAAGAAATTAAAATTTTTCTTACGAATCTCATATAAAAAGTAAAAAAAAGAAGTTTATAAATTTATCTTTTTTATAGAAAAAAACAACTTTTTTAAAAATTAAACATTTGGGATGGTTGTTTAAACAACCATGAAAAAAAAGTCCAAAAAAATAGAAAAACAGGAAATTTAAAGAGCTTATTTAAAAAAAAACGACGACAAAAAAACAAACAACCTGTTTAAACAGCGTGTTTAAATTTAAAAAAAAGATAAAAAAATTTGTAAAAATAAAGAAATTTTAGAATAAAAAATAGAAATATTTAAAAACTATAAAATAAAAAAATGATTATGTTTTGGTTTTTAAAAAGAAAAAAAGAAATAAATAAAATAAAAGAAGAAATAAAAAATTCTTTTGAAAAAGTAAAAGAAGATTTCGTGAAAGTTGGCGAATGGATAACTCATTTCGACGTAAATAATAAAGCAATAAAAAAAGATATTGAAGAGATAAAAAGTAAGATTCAGGAGTTGGAAGAAGGAATAAAGGAATTAGGAGGGGCTTTTCTTATAGGGGGAAGTGGTTTGTTTAAACATAAACAAACAGCTGTTTATAAACAAACAAACGCTGTTGATGTTCAAACAGCTGTTCAAACGGCTGTTCAAACAGGTATTTTAGATAGATTAACTCCAAGCGAAAGAGCTATATTGTTAGCATTGCTTTACTCCGATATGAAACTAAGTTACGAAGACTTGTCTTTTATGTTGGGGAAAGATAAAAGTACAATAAGAGGTCAAATAAATGCAATAAAAAGAAAAAGTGAGAGTTTGATACAAGAAATAACTGAAGAAAATGGAAAAAAGAGAGTTTTTGTACCTGAAGAAGTAGCTAAGATATTATTAAAAAATGTAAAAGTGAGAGTTAGAAAAAATAAAAAAGAAGAGGAAAAAGAAAGTTAATAGAAAAAAATAAAAAGAAAAAGTGAAAGTTTTATTTATTCGTTTAAACGAATTTCTAAATCTCTCTGAGTTTAAGAAGTGTTGGAAGAGATATCATATTTTTGAAATCTTTTGGAATAGAGAGAAAAACCTGTTTATTTTTTTGTTTAATCTTAAAGAGAGGGATCTTTTTAAGGATTAATTTGTTCGCATAATCTCTTATAGAGGATTCTGTTAAATTTAAATGATTAGCGAGTAATCTGTAAGTCACTTCTTCTATTCCTTGCTCTTCTAAAGAATAAATAGTTGTATAAAGAAGCATTTCCCTATTTGTAAGGTTCTTAAATTTTAAACGAAATTCCTTTTTTATAGAATCGAGAGAATCTAAAAGTTCTTGCGCCTTTTTTAGCTCATCTATTGAAGAAATCTCTTTATTTTGTACACTTTTTAAAAAATTATTTGCTGTTTTGTCTGTCTGTTGGTTTATCTGTCTGTCTGTTGGTTTGTCTGTTGGAACCCCTTGATTTCTTGTGGAAACTATGAAATTTTGGCTTAATAACCCTTTTATTTCGTATGGAAGTGCTGTGGAATGTGCTGTTTTATCTGCTGTTAATAATCCGTTTGCTGTATTTTGTGTTGTTTCTTTTGTAATATTTTGATTGTTCGAGAAAGATTTTTCTAGAAGTGAAAGTTTTTCTTTTATTTCGGAAATTTGCTCTTTTAAAAAATTGATATCCTCTCTTACCTTAAAAAATGCCTCTTTTATAGGGTCCATAAAAAAAATAAAGAAAAGCTATTTAAAACTTTATTTATTCTCAAAAATAGTTTTGACATTATGTGTTATTTTCTTATAATTTTCATAGACATTTTTAGGAATAGACCATCTTACTCTTTTAATATAATGTTTCCCCTGAGAATTATTGGTTATTTTTATAATTATTTTCTCTTTTTCTAAATCAAGAAGAATCTTTTTTGTAAACTCTTCATCACGAGCAATCTCCGAAGCAATTTCTGATGTAAAAAGTGCTTTAGGGAAAGAATTAAAAAGAAAGAAGATTATATTTTCTTTAATCTTTTTTATTTTCTCTTTTGAAATGGAAGGCATAATTAAATAAAAAAAAGAATATTTTTATATTTTTTTATGGAAAAAATAGAGTTTAGTAATATAAGAGAAAAAAACGAAATAGACGAAGTTTTAGATAAAGATTTGAAAGAATGGTTTTTTACAAAATTTAAGGATTATTCTTTAACACAAAAAGCTAGTGTTTACGAAATAAAACTAAAAAACAATATTTTAATCTCTGCTCCGACAGGCGGAACAAAAACGATGAGTGCTTTTTTACCAATTTTAGACAATCTCATAAAACTAATTAAAGAAAAAGAATTAGAAGAAAAAACATATGTTGTCTATTGCTCTCCTCTAAAAGCATTGTCTAATGACATTTATTTTAATCTTCTTAAACCAATAGAAGAAATAAATACTATATTAAGAAAAAAAGGATTTAGCAAAGAAATAAAAATTGGGTTGAGGACAGGAGATAGTAGCCAAAAAGAAAGAGCAAAACATAAAGAAGAAGTCCCAAACATTTTAATAACCACTCCAGAAAGTTTAACGATTTTATTAAACAGTTCTTTTAAAGAATATCTTTCAAATATTGAATATGTTGTCATAGATGAAATACATGCCTTAGCCGAGAACAAAAGAGGAGTTCTTTTATCTTTAACTCTTGAAAGATTAGAAAAAATTGCGAAAAAAAGTTTTGTAAGAATTGGACTTTCTGCTAGTGTTTCACCTATAAAAGAAATTGCAGAATATTTGGTTGGGGAAGGTAGGGACTGTAAAATAGCAGAAGTTTATCTTCCTAAAAAATTTAATATAGAAGTAATTAATGTATTAAATGAAGAAGAAATAAATTTAAAAATTATAGAAAAAATCAATAAAATAGCAGAAGAAAATAGGACTGTCTTAATATTTACAAACACTCGTTCTGCTACTGAAAGATTAATTAAAAATATAAAAGAAAATTTTCCTTCTAAGTATATTGAAAATATAGGAGCACACCATTCTTCTTTGTCAAAAGAGTATAGAAAAAACATTGAAGAAAAATTAAGAAATGGTGAGCTTAAGATTGTTGTTTCTTCGACCTCTTTAGAACTTGGAATTGATATAGGATTTATTGATGTTGTAGTACTTATGGGAAGTCCAAAATCTGTTTCTAAGGCATTACAAAGAATAGGAAGAGCAGGACATAGGTTAGGTGAGATTGCAAATGGAAAATTTATTTTAAGTGACTATGATGATTTAGTAGAGTGTTCTGTAATAAAGAAAAATATAATAGAAAAAAAGATAGATGAAATCCACATTCCAAAAAACTGTTTAGATGTTCTTTCTCAGTCTATTGTTGGAATGGTTTTAGAAAAAGATTATAACCTTGAAGAGTTATATAGGATAATAAAAAAAAGTTATTGCTATAAAAACTTAACAAGAGAAGACTTTATTTCAACAATTTCTTATTTGGCTGGAGATTATTCCTTAGAATTGAAAAATTTCTATCCAAAAGTTTATTACGATATAGAAAAAAACGAAATAAGAAAGAGGGGAAAATTATTAAAGGTTATTTATCTGACAAATATAGGAACGATTCCTGATGAAAGTTATGTTAAAGTTTTAACAAAAGACAAAAAAGAAATAGGAAAAATAGATGAAATTTTTTTAGACTCTTTGAAAAAAGGGGATGTTTTTTCGCTTGGGGGAAAGTCTTATGCTTTTTTATACTGCAGAGGAATGAACGCCTATGTCTCTCTTTCTGAAAAAACACCAAACATCCCTAACTGGTATTCTGAAATTTTGCCTTTATCGTTTACTACTGCCGAATCCATTCAAAAATTTAGATACTTATTGAAAGAAAAAATAGAAAAAAATACTTTAAAAGAAGAAGTTATTGAATTTATAAGAAATTATCTTTATACAGAAGAAGAAAATGCCAGAGAAATATATAATTATTTTTTAAACCAGAAAAAAGTTTCTTTTATTCCTAATGAGAAGGAATTATTAATTGAAAACTATAAAGGAGAAAAAAATTTTTTTATTTTCCATTGTGTTTTTGGAAGAAGAATAAATGATGCTTTTTCTAGATTATTGTCTTATGTTTTATCTTTAGAAAAGAAAAGAGACATTGAAATTGGCGTTAATGATAATGGATTTTATTTGGCTAGTGACTTATTAAATTTTAATTTAATTGAAAGAGTTTTGTCTAAATTAAAAAAAGAGGAAATAAAAAGTTTATTAGAGGAATCGATAGAAAAAACAGAAATTCTAAAAAGAAGATTTAGACACTGTGCTACAAGAGGGTTAATGATATTAAGAAACTATAAAGGAAAAAGAAAAAGTGTTGGGAAACAAAATATGTCTTCAAAAATAATGTTAAATGTTGTTTCAAATTTAACTAAAAATTTTCCAATACTAAAAGAAACAAGAAGAGAGATTCTTGAAGATGTTATGGATATAAAAAATTTAGAAAAAATAATTGAAAAAATTATAAAAGAAGAGATAAAAATAATAAAAAAAGAAACTGTTTTGCCAAGTCCATTCGGAATAAATATAATCTTTCAAGGAAGAAGCGATTATATAAAAGTCGAAAACAAAATAAATTTTATTAAAAGAATCCATTCTCTTTATGAAAAACTTTAATATAATTGGACCTTGTATTTATTTAGAGAAAGAAAAAATTTTAGTTGTTGGAGATATTCATTGTGGTTTTGAAGAAGAAATAAGGAGAAATTTTGGAGGAATTTATATTGGCCAAAAAAAAGAAAATTTTAAGTTAATGGAAAAGATTATAGAAAAAGAAAAAAGAATGGAAAAAATTGTGTTTCTTGGTGATATAACGCATTCTTTTATTTATAAAAAAAAAGAGATCGAGGAATTAAATGAATTTATTAGTTTGATAAGAAATAAACTAAAAAAAGTTAAAATTTTCGCTGTTAAAGGAAATCATGATTTGTTTTTAACTAAAAAAAATTTAAATAATCAAATAAAGTTATCAAACTTTTTTATTTTTAATGAGAATTTATTTATTCACGGAGAAAAAGATTTTTTAAAAATTTATGAGAAAGAAATAAAAAAATCAAAAAGAATCTTTTTAGGACATTTTCATCCTGCTATTGAGATCAAAGAAAATATTAAAACTGAAAAATTTAAATGTTTTTTAATCGGAAAATATCGAGGAAAAGAATTTTTCTTTTTACCAAGTTTTTTTCCCTTTATTGAAGGAAGCGATATTAGAAAAAATAAAGAAATAGAGTATGAATTAGTAAAAAATTTTAGAGTTTATGTTACTGATGAAGAATTTAATATCTATGATTTTGGGAAACTTAAAAAGTTGGAAAAAACGCTCCCACCAGGAATCGAACCTGGAAGCCCGTAAGGGCGCGGTTTTCGAGACCGCTGCACTACCATTATGCGATGGGAGCTTAAAATAATAAAGAAAAAAGAATTAAAAAATTAACTAATTTTCTTTTTTTTCTAATTTTAGTGTTGGAAGGTTTATATGGATAGGAAGATTTAACTCTTCTTCAAGTTCTATTGCTCTTATCGAACATCTTTGTATTATTAAATTTAAAACAAGTGTCTGAAATTCAGTATTTACTTTCTTTTCTTTCCATTCTTTTAAAACATCTTTAAATATTTTTTTATCTGTTCTTAATAATAACTCACCTTCTAAAGAAATTTCTCCTAATTCTTTATAAATTATCTTAAAAGAAAAAACAACTTTTAAAACTTCGTCATTTAATAAAGGAAATTCTTTCTTATCAATAGAAGAAATATTTATTGAAGTACTAATTTCTATTTTTCCTTTAAATTCAGGATTTTTCCAACCTGAAATTTTTGTTAAATTAAATCCTAATATAGATATATTTAAAACCATAAGAAAAAGAAAAAAATATTGTTTATAAACATTTCTGTTAAAAAATTATATTTGTTATTATTTAATAAAGATTAAAATAAATCTTCTTCGCTAATAACAACGAAATCTCCTATAGCAATAACTGAATGATATGGAATTAAAGCTTCTTTTTCTTTAGTCTTCTCAATTGCAATACTTAAAGCATAAGAAGTTAGATCTTTCAAGATTATATTAATAAGCTCACCTGTTTTTGTTTCAAAAGTTATATCTTTAATAAAACCTAACCTTTTTCCTTCTTTTGTAACAACCATCTTTCCTAATAAAGATCTGTAAGGTCTTTTTTCCATCTTTTTAGAAAGAAAAAATAAGTTTTTAAATCTTTTTATAATAAAATAGAATAAAAAAGATTAATTAAATAAATAACACTCAGAGTTACATTTCTAATGGAAATTTATTTTTTTTAGAAAAAGAAAAAAAATTGTAATAAATTATATATTATTTATTATAAAAAAATTTAAAAATTAAATAAAAAATCCGAATAAAAAAAACTTATTTAAAAAGTTTATTTAGTTTTCCAAGAGAAAAGAAGGAGTAGGTGGTAATTTATATAGTTCGTTTAATCTTTAAGAGAAAAATCTTTTGATTTACTACTATTTCGAGTAAATAAATATTTTTATAGTCTTTTTTTTATTTTAATTTATGGTAATAGAATTATCAAACATTTTTAATTCAGTTTTAACAAACTCTCTTTTTAGAAATAAAAATGTTCTTCAAGCTAGCTATACTCCTTCTTCGATATTACACAGAGAAAAACAAATCGAGATTATAGCTTCTATTCTTGCTCCAAGTTTGAGAGGCGAAAAAACAAGTAATCTTTTTTTATATGGTAAAACAGGGACAGGTAAAACTTTGTCTGTTCTTTATGTCAAAGAAGAGTTATTAAAAAAAGCTAAGGAAATAAATGTTAATTTATTAATAGAATATTTAAATTGTAAACTTAAAAAAGTATCTGATACAGAATATAGAATTTTAGCTTCTTTAATAGAGCAATTAGGAGGAAGTATTCCTGCTACAGGTCTTCCTACTCAACAAGTATATAATAAATTTATAGAATTGATTGATTCAAAAAAACAATTAATAATTCTGATTTTAGATGAAGTAGACCAGATAGTTAAAAAAATTTCAGATAGTTTTCTTTATAGTTTATTAAGATTAAATTCTGAATTAAGCAAATCACAAATTTCTATTATAGGGATTTCAAATGATGTTACTTTTTTAGATAATATTGATCCGAGAGTAAGAAGTTCTTTAGGCGAAGAAGAAATTCTTTTTCCTCCTTATAATGCATTGCAATTACAAGACATTCTAAAAGAAAGATGTCATTTAGCTTTCAAAGAAAATGTTGTAGACGAAGCAGTTATTTCTAAATGTGCAGCACTTGCCGCTAGAGAACATGGTGATGCGAGAAGGGCTTTAGACTTGTTAAGAATTGCCGGTGAGCTAGCTGAAAGAGAAGGTAAAAAATTAATAAATTTAGAACATTTAGATATGGCAAATGAAAAAATAGAAAGAGATAAGATTTTAGATTTAGTAGAAACACAACCAATCCAGTGTCAGTTAGTTCTTTATTCTATAGTGCTTTTAACTAAACAAAAAGAAAATGAAAAATCAAAAGTTTTTTTTACAGGTGATGTATATAATACTTATCAGAATTTATGTAAAAAACTAAAATTAGAAGTTTTAACACAAAGGAGAGTTTCAGATATCATCGCAGATTTTGATATGTTTGGTCTAATCAACGCAGTAGTTATTTCGAAAGGGAGGCACGGAAGGACAAGAGAGATTAAACTTTCAATCCCAAAAAATATAATAGATAAAATAGAAGAAATTTTAAGAACACAATTATCACTTTGATATTTTGATTATGGATGGAAATATTAATAAAACTTGTGTTAGAAATGGTATTCTCTTTGATAAAGAATTAGTTGAGCATTTTAAAAAATTAAACGATGTCTTATTAAATAAAATTATTATCTCCTTTATTAAAACAGGAAAAAAAGGATTTATTTCAAAAAAAATTTTTTTAACTTTATTTAATGAAATTATTTTAGATTTTAAAGATAGTGAAAAAGAACTTGTTAAAAATTTTTTCTTTTCTTTAGGTTTTAAAGAAGATTCTTCTGAAAAAAAAGAAGAAAAAAAATTTGAAGATAATGTTAAAATAATTTCTTCTTTCAATTTATCACCTAAAAAAATAGAAGTTTCAGATTTTGTCAATATGTTTAATTATAGATACAATTTTCTTAAAGAAATTTTAATAAAAAAAAATTTGGGAAATTACAAACCTTTGAAAAGAATAAAGAATGAAAGATCAAGTTCGATTATTATTGTTTCTATTTTTGATAAAAAAATTACAAAAAATGACAATCTGATATTTTATGTCGAAGATCCGACTGGAAATGCGAGAGTTGTTGTCAATTCTTCTAATTTAGAACTTTTTGAAAAAGCGAAAAAAATAATTTTAGATGATATTGTAGCTTTTTCAGTAGTTTCCAACGGAGAAATTCTTTTCGCTAATGATATTTTCTTTCCAGATTCTTTTTTAAATGAAAGAAAAAAACTAAGTGAAGATGAATCAATCGCTTTTATTTCTGATTTACATGTTGGTTCTACAATGTTCTTAGAGAAAAATTTTAGAAGATTTTTAGAATGGTTAAACTCTAAAGATAATATTGCTTTAAAAATTAAATATTTATTTATCAATGGTGATTGCGTAGATGGAATAGGAGTTTATCCTGATCAAGAAAGATTTCTTTTGATAAAGGATATGTACAAACAATATGATTTTTTAGCAGATCTTATTTCCGAGATAAGAAAAGATATTAAAATTATTATTTCTCCAGGGCAACACGATGCAGTTTGGGTTGGTGAACCACAGCCACAAATTTCTAAAGAATGGGCCGAAAAACTTTATGAACAAAATAACGTTTTTTTTGTTTCTAACCCTTCGATAGTAGAAATAGGAGGGAAATTTAAGATTTTAATTTATCATGGTGCTGGAATGCATGGAATTATTGACTTTATTGAAGAAATAAAAATTAATTTTGGTCATAAATCTCCTGCAAGAGTTGTTAAAGAAATGTTAAGAAGAAGGCTTCTTTGTCCTGCACACGGAAGTTATGATTATATCCCTTTTTCAAATAAAGATTATCATTTAATCGAAGAAATACCTGATATAGTTTTTACAGGTGATCAGCATAGGCCAGAAGTTTCTTATTATAATAATATTTTAATAATTTGTTCTTCTTGTTGGCAATCAAAAACACCTTTTGAAGAAAAAGTTGGGCATGAACCAGACCCTTGCAAAGTCCCTATTTTTAATTTAAAAACTCGCGAAATTAAAATTTTAGATTTTTCAGATGAAAAATAGTTCAGAAAGTTATTTTGAAGAATTAAATAAAAGAATGAAAAAAGAGTATTCTTTAGCACAAGAAGCTAGAAAAAAATTTTTAGATCCTTCAAATGAAGTTGAGATTCAAATAGCATCTAATTTAGCTGAAAAATCTGTTGGATTAATTTCGACAATTTATCCCCAACTTAAAAATCCTTCTTTGCCCAAAAGAATTCTCGAATTAGAAAAAGAATATGGAAAACTTGATCCTGCTATTTCTTTAAAAATAGCTGAAGAGATTGCAAAAGAAAAATTTTGTAAATTTAAAAGTTTGTTAGAGGGAATTGATGCAGGTATTAGGGTTGGTTTTTCTTATATCACGCTAGGTGTTGTTTCTTCACCTATAGAGGGTTTTATAGGAATAAAGATTGGAAAAAGAAAAGACAGCAAAGAATATTTTGTTCCTTATTTTTCTGGGCCGATAAGAAGTGCCGGAGGAACCGGTGCAGCTTTTTCTTTAATAATTATTGATTATTTAAGAGAAATTTTTGGTTACGAAAAATATGACCCTACAGAAGAAGAAATAAAAAGAATTTTTATTGAAATTAGTGATTATCACGAGAGGATTACAAATTTGCAATATTTACCTACGGAAGAAGAAATTTTATTTTTAGCTAAAAATCTTCCGATTCAAGTTTCTGGAGATCCAACAGAAGATTTAGAAGTTTCGAATTTTAAGAATCTCTCAAGAATAGAAACCAATAGGATTCGGGGAGGGGTTTGTTTAGTTTTGGCAGAAGGTCTTGCGCAAAAAGCAGCTAAAATATTAAGAATGGTTTCATCTTTAAAAAAAAGAGGTTTTAATCTTTCTGATTGGGAATTTTTAGAAGAATATGTTAAAATACACAAAAAAAGAGAAAAAAGTGTAAAAGATGTAATCCCTACATATATAAAAGACATTGTTGCAGGCAGGCCAATTTTTGGTCACCCGTCTAGGAGCGGTGCTTTTAGATTTAGATATGGTAGGAGCAGGATTTCTGGTTTTTCTGCTTGTTCAATTCATCCAGCAACAATGTTTTTGACTAATTCTTTTATTTCTAATGGAACTCAATTAAAGATAGAAAGACCAACTAAAGGTTGTGTTGTTACTTCTTGTGATTTAATCGAAGGACCTATTGTTAAAATTAAAAATGGCAATGTAAAAAAAATTAATGATATTGAGGAAGCTAAAAAAATTTATGATTCTGTGGAAGAAATTATTTATTTAGGAGACATTCTTTTTTCGTTAGGAGATGTAATAAATAGAAATTCTGAATTATTAAAATCAGGCTATGTTGAAGAATGGTGGGAGTTAGAATTAAAACAATTTTATAATGAAAAAATAAATCCTTTTAAAATTTCTTTAGAGGAAGCGATTAGTTTTTCCGAAAAATATAAAATTCCTCTTCATCCAAAATACATTTTTTACTGGACACAGATAAATAGAGAAATGTTTTCTAACCTTTTAGAATGGCTTTCTCAATCATTTTTCAATGAAAAAATTATTTTGCCTTTCTTTTCTTCAATTAGAGAGAGATTCTTTTTTGGAAAAAGAGCTTTAGAAATTTTAGGAGTAGAACACGATGTTTTTTTGGATAATGTTATTATAAAAGAAAGCGATGCGTTTTTATTAAATTTAGGTTTTACAAAAGAGAATTTTAAAGAAAAATCAAAAGAGATGTTAGAAAAATTTTTTTCTTCTGATAAAGAAATTTTAGATTTTATTAACGATTTTTCTTTTTTTAAAATAAAAGATAAAGCAGGCGAGTTTATTGGCGCAAGAATGGGCAGACCTGAAAAGGCAAAACTGAGAAAGCTTACCGGTAGTCCCAATGTTCTTTTTCCAGTAGGTGAAGAAGGTGGAAGATTCAGGAGTGTTAATGAGGTTTATGAGAAAGGTTTCGTTAAAGCAGAATTCCCTATTTATTTTTGTAAAAAATGTGAAGAAGAGGTTATCTATCAAATATGTCACAAATGTGGGGAAAAAACAGAAAGAAGATTTTATTGCGAAGAAGAAGGTCTGGTAAATAAGAAGATAGAAAATAAAAATTGTTTTCTTTTTAGAAATAAAAAAGTAAATATGAAAGAAATTTTTGAGAATTCAGTTTCTATTTTAGGATTAAAGACAGAGGAAATTCCCCAGTTGATTAAAGGGGTTAGAAGAACATCAAGTGAAAATCACGAAATAGAAAGATTAGTCAAAGGTTTTTTAAGGGCAAAATATGGGCTTTGTGTAAATAAAGACGGAACAATAAGGTATGATGCAACAGAAATTCCGATGACACATTTTAAACCTATTGAAATAGGTACTTCTTTAAAAAAACTTAAAGAGTTAGGTTATAAATATGACTCTTTTGGGAATCCTTTAGAAAGAGAAGACCAAATTATTACTTTAATGCCACATGATGTCTTATTGCCATCTTGTCCAAATTCCAAGGACGAAAAAGCAGATGATGTTTTTTTTAAAATTTCTAAATTTATTGACGAGTTATTAGAAAAAGTTTATCTCTTGCCTTCTTTTTATAATTTGAAATCAAAAGAAGATTTGATTGGGCAGTTAGTTGTGTGCATGGCACCACATAATTGTGCAGGTGTTCTTGGGAGGATTATTGGTTTTACAAATATGCAAGGATTAATTGCTAGTCCTTTTATGCATGCTGCTATGAGAAGGGATTGTGACGGAGACGAGGCTACTGTAATGCTTTTAATGGATGTTTTAATTAATTTTTCTTTAAAATTTTTACCTTCACATAGGGGGGGAACACAAGACGCACCTTTAGTTTTAAATACGAGAATAAGAGAGGGCGAGGTAGATGATCAAATTTTAGATTTTGAAACATGTTGGGGTTATCCCCTTGAACTTTATCAATTAGCTGAACAAAAAAAACACTCTTCTGAAATTAAAATAGACAATGTTAAAAGTTTTTTGAAGGAAGGAAAAAATTCTTTTGAAGAAATTGGTTTCACTCACGACACTTCTAATATTCATTTAGGTGTTTTTAATTCGTCTTACAAATTTTTACCAAACATGAAAGAGAAGGTTGAAAAACAAATGGAAGTTGTTAAAAAAATAAGGGCAGTAGATGCTTCCGATGTTGCACGTTTAATTATTGACAGGCATTTTATTAGAGACATAAGGGGAAATTTAAGAAAGTTTTCTCAGCAAGAATTTAGGTGTGTTAATTGCAATGAAAAATACAGGAGACCACCTTTGGGTGGTATTTGTTTAAAGTGTGGTGGAAAAATTATATTTACTATCTCAGAAGGTTCAATTAAAAAATATTTGGAGTTTGCTATGAATTTGGCTAAAAATTATGATATTCCTTCATATTTAAAACAATCTTTAGGGTTAGCTAAAAAATATATTGAAGAAATCTTTGGAAAAGAAGAAGATAAGCAAGTCGATTTAAAAAGCTGGTTTTAATTTATTTCTATTGAATTTTTAAAAAGGTAGATACCAAAATATGGTAGGGATCATTAGACAACCCATTAAAAGACCTTTTCGCACGCCAAGAAAATTAGTTGTTAATCCTAGAATTGTTGAAGAAATTAAAACTAAGAGACCCATAAAACCACTAATCAAAAAAACAATTACAAAAAGAAGAATTAAAATTATTATCGAAAGTTTCGTGTAGTTTATTTTTGTTATGTTTTTTGCAAAGAATTTTGAAATTTTTATTGTGAGAAAAATACAAATTACTGTTGTCAATATTATTGTTAAGATTATATAAAAAATTTCTTTTTGCCCCAAAACCATTAATTGAGAAATTGTGTTTGCCAAACCGCTCCGTTTTTTATTTGTTAAATAAAGAATTAAAAAAGAAACAGATAAGACAAGAGTGTTTACACTACCGACGAGAATTAAAAATTCTTTTTGAGAAATTTTCTTTAAAAAACTTGTGCCAATTATTGCAGATTGACTTGCTCCCATCCCAGGAAGAAAGGAACAAATAGGCGAAATTATTGCTGTTATAATAAAAGGTTTTTTTATTTCTTTTAAATTTATTTTGTTTTTTTCTATTATTTGTTTTGGAGGAGAGGAATTCCTTGAGATTGAATAAAATAAAGTAGATGTTCCAAAGAGACCAGTCAATAAAGGCAAGAGCGGTTGATTTATAGAAAGGTTCATTGAAGCAATTCCTAAGACTCCAGAAAGAGCGAATATTATGAAGGACTTTTTTCTTTCTTCTTCTTTTATTAAAAGAAAAATTGCAGCCCAAATTAAGAAAAAGGCCATCATTTTTTCTATGAAATTTTCAATTTTTGGTAAGACATAAATCAATAGTGGTGTTATTATTAAAAAAATTATTATCGCGATAATTGAACCAACAAGGGTTGAAAAAACAGCTTCGTGGCCTTTTCCTTCCATTAGCATTTTATGACCGGGTAGAACTGAAAGAGAGTTTTCTTCGTCAGGGGCACCTAAATAAATTGATGGAATTGCATCGATAAAAGTATTTGTTAATCCCATGCTTACGATTAAAACGACTATTGAGATAGGTTGAAAATAATTTAAGAGAAAAGGAGAAAAGGAAATAAGAAAAACTGCTAAAAGGTTCGTGTGGATTCCAGGAGTTAAACCTGTCAAAACTCCAAGAAAAACTCCTATTAATAAAAAAATTAACAATTCAAACATATTATTTTCGTAGCTATTATTTGGTTTTTATTTTGTCTAGAACCAAAAATTTTTATTAAGTTGTCTTTTTTTAGAGATGTTTCTTTTTCAAAAAGAATTATTTCTTCATTATTGTTCTCAAGAATTATTGTTGTTGGAAAAGATTTTTTTATAGATTTTATTTTTCCTTCGATTAAAGGTTTTTGAAATTCTGTCAAAAGAAGCAATACCAAAATCGAAATTATACTTAAAATTAAGAATAATCTTTCCTTTTTCATTCTATTTTTAATTCAATTATATCTTTATCTTTTAAGATATGATCTAATCCAACAAATTGTCCTTGAAATTTTGATGATTGGCCCCAAATTTTAGCGAATTTAACTTTACCCAAAAGAGATTTTGAAATTTTTTCTATAGCGTCAAAAACTTTTGAGTTTTCTTTAAGGATTAAAGGTTCTTTTGAAACTTCTTTTTTAGGTTCTTTTGTGTAAACTCTTATAACGCCAAAGCTTTCAAAAATTTTCTTTTTTAATTCTTCTAAATTTTCGTTTTGGTCTAAAAGGAAAAAACAAAAAAATTCTTTGTATTCAGATTTTATTTTTTCAGAGATTTTTCTTTTTTCTTCTTCTTTAAGGAGATCTTTCTTATTAAATATCAAAATTTTTTTTGCTTTTGATTTTTCTAAATATTTTTTTGATTCTTCAATTTGTTCTAAAGAATCAACGACTAAAATAATGGTGTCAGTATTATTTATTAATCCTAAATCTCCATAAGGAAATGAAGGTAAGTCTATTATTTGTATTTTAATGTCTTCAAAGTTTAAGGTACCAAGTTCAGGTTCTCTTGTTGAAAAAGGATAATGGGAAATTGTTATTTCTTTTTGTGTTAAATTTTTAAATAAAGTTGTTTTTCCAACATTAGAAAATCCTACTAATATACTTTGAACTTTTCCCTTTTTTATTCCTTTTTTAGTTGTTTTTCCCGTTGTTTTTTGTTTTTCTAATTTTTCCGTTAGCTTTTTTAGACGAGATTTTAATTCTGCTCGAAAGTTTTCAGCTCCTTTGTGTGATGGAGCAAGAGAAATCATTTTTTTTATTTTTTCTATTTTTTCCTCAAGAGTTTTTGCTTCAATATACTCTTTCTCTGCTTTTACAAAATCAGGACTAGCATTTACAGGCATAAATAAAAAAATAAATCAGAATTTTTAAATTTCTCTATTTTTTAAATTTTATTAAGTATGAAAATCAAAGTCTTTGTTCGTAGTTAGAATTTTTCTTCCATCAAAAAAAATTAGTGTTTCTTCTGCTTGGCTTACAGGAGATTTGCTTTTTTCAATTAAGATTGGAAAATTGTAAATAATTTTTTCTCTGACTAAAAAGGACAGATAAATTTTTTTAAATCCTTTTTTTTCGAGCCATCTTTTACAAAAAGGTTTTGTTTTATATTCTTTTTTTATAAAATCTAAAAGTTTTCTTGCTTCGATATCTCGCGGTTTTTTGTTTTCATCTATAAGCATAAAGATTTCGGATTCTTTTCCTTCGATAACTTCGCCAACCCCTTTTGTTAAAAAAGGTTCTATCGCAATAGCTTTCTCTTTTAAAGGAATTTTGCAATTATTTTTTGTATTTGGGATTGGGGGATCTGAATGAATCTGATATTTACTAAGAGAATGACCTGTTAAATTTTTTATTATTTTAAATTCCTTTTCATTTAAAAACTCGGAAATTTTTTCTCCGATATCGCAAACTTTGCTTTCGTAATCTAATGAGGCTATAGTTTTTTTTAAAATTTCTTCATTTAAGTTTATCATTTTTTGATATTTTTTTTCCTCCGTTAAGTCTAACGAAAAAGCAAGATCTGCAATAAACCCTTCAATTTCAACACCGAAATCGATTTTTAACAAACCGCTTGCTTTTGTTTCGTCATTTAAAGAAGGAGTATAATGTGCAGCAATTTCGTTTAAAGAAAGATTTACAGGAAAAGCAAGATTGCCATCTTCTTTTTTAATTTTTTCTTCAATAAACTCTGCAATTTTTATTAAAGAGAGATCTTTTTTTATAAAATTTTTAGTTTCTTTTTTTACTTTCGAAGCTATTTTTCCCGCTTTCAAGTAGTTTTCAAATTCTCCTTTATTCATTTTAGTTTTTTATTCTTCTTTCTTTAGGTAAATAATTATAAATTTTTTCTTCTTTAATTTTCCCGGTACCTAAGAAATCTTCACCAAATTTCAACACAACAATTTGATTTTGAATATTTTTCTTTTGCTCTTCTTTTAGTGTTATAGTCTCTCCTTTAAACCATTTATTTTTTTGTTCTTCGTCTATTTCAACAATTGAACTTTTTATTTGTTCTTTAAAAAAATACAATCCCTCTAAGGAGAGTCGTGTTTCTTCAAAATTTTTCTTTTTATTTTTAAAATCTTTTATTATGTAAAGACCGATTCCCTCAATCATAAAATTCCGCCATATTTTTTTTATTTCTTCTTTATCTAAATTACCGCTAAACATTCTTATTTTTTCACCAGTTTTTACAAAAAGATTTTCTGTTTTTAAATTTCCTAAATAAGATAGTTTTTCTAGAAGTTTTTCTTTCTCTTTTTTTTCAATTATTTCGATTTTCATTTTTTTCTCATTTTTGCTAAAAAAAATCCGTCGCTGTCGTTATCGTGAGGGTAAATTCTTTTGCAAAATTTAATTTTTTCGTTGAATTTTTTTCCTTCCCAGTTACTAATACCTTCTCGTGTCTTGATAGGTAGGAAAAAATCTTCTATTTCAAGATTAAAATTTTTTAACATAAAATCAACGACTTCTTCGTTTTCTTCTATTGACAAAGTGCATGTCGAATAAACTAAAACTCCGTCTTTCTTTAATAAAGGTATTGCTGCAGAGCAAATCTTTTTTTGTTGTTGTGATAAAGATTTTATAAAATTTAAATTCCAGATCTCCATAGTATGCGGGCTTTTTCTTAGAGTTCCTTCTCCAGAGCATGGTACATCTAAAAGAATTTTATCAAATTTTTTCTTTATTTTTTTATTCCATATTTGACAAAATCTAACCGCATCTTTTCTCGTTACTATCGTGTTTGTTACTCCACATTTTTCTAAGTTTGCGTTTAAAATCATCGTTCTGTTTACTGTTAAATCATTTGCTATAATCGTACCTTTGTTTTTCATCATTGCAGCCATTTGAGTAGTTTTTGAACCTGGAGAAGCACACAAATCTAAAATAATATCGTCTTTTTGTGGGGATAGGGCTATTGGTGGCATCATAGAAGAAATATCTTGTACATAATAATAACCAAGAATATGTTCAATAGTTTTTCCAATTTCTCCAGGTTTTAAATCAGTTTCTTTTTCTATTATAAAAATTTCAGGGTATTCTTTGAAAGGTTGTTTTAATTTCCAACAATATTTTGAAATTTTCTCTTTTAATTTTTCAGGAGAAATTTTTAAGGTATTACACCTTATAGAATTAATCGGTTCAGTATGGCAAAATTTCCAAAACTCTTCCATATCTTTTTCATCAGGTAAAATTTTTTTTATTCTTTCTTCAAACTCTTTTTTTGGATTGTATTTGTAAGTTTTTTCCATTATTAAATAAGCAATTTCTTCTGTTTTTCTTCATTAAATGCTTTTTCAAAATCAATTCCGGCAGTTTCTAAAATTGTTTTAGCGATAGGTTTTATTTGTTTTTCTATATAATGTTCATAATCAATTTTGTGCTTTAATTTTTGAATTGGTTCTGGGCCTTCTGTTGTTATATAATACTCTATTAAGTTATTATCTAAATCATCAAGTTGGCGGGCTGCTTTAACATGTGGCGGTGTTGTTTTAGTATAATTTTCAAGATCTTTTCTTATAGATTTTTTATAAATAAGTTCTTTATCTAGTTTTCTTTCTTTAAGATTTTTTATATAATCTTTTATAAAAGAGATAACTTCTTCATTTTTAAAAATTTTTAGTAAAAGTTCTTTTTGAAAGTTTTTTGCGGCTTCTGTCCAGTCACCCCGTATTGCTTCAAGTCCGACGATTTCAAGTTTTTCTTTCCCTTCTTTTGTAACTATACCAGCATATCTTTTTTTTGCACCTCTTTTTTCCTCTTCTGCTCTCATTTTTGGAATTATTAAAAAGTCATAGAAAGTGTCAAACTCAAGTTCTAGATAAGAATTTCGATTAAATCTTTCTTTAACATAATTTTTATAAAAAGAATTAATTTCTTTTGAAAGAATGTTTGTTAGTTTTTTTGCTTCTTCTTTTTCTAGTTTTGTATTTACAAAAACACTATCCGTATCTCCATAAATAACTTCAAAATTTTTTTCTTCGATAATTTTTGAAGTCATCTTTATTATTTCTTGTCCAAAATGAGTTATTGCGTTAGCTATTTGTAAATCAAAATATCTGCAGTTTGGGCTTGCTAAAACTCCGAAGAAAGTGTTCATTATTATTTTTATTGCATAGTTCGAGAGCTCTCTTTTCTCTCTTTTGGCTTTTTCTCTAGCTTCGTGTAACTTTCCCAATATTTCTGGAAGAATTCCTTCATTATTTCTAAAATAAGCACCATTTGGAGAAACAATTGCATTTTTTTCTTTTTTATGGAGAAAGCTTGCAGGGTCTATATTAAAGGTTTTTATTATTGAAGGATAAAGTGATTTAAAATCGAATGTCAAAACATTTTTGTAAACTCCCGGTCTTGGAGTTATAACATAACCGCCTTTTATTCTTTTTTCTTTGTTTCTAACTTTTGTCGTCGGAGAGACAAGTTTTCTTTTTCTTGCTTCTCTTATATATAAAGAATCAAAGGCAGCAATAGAACCCAAAAGCTTGTTTAATTGCAATCCTGTTAGTTCGCTTCTTTCTATAGCTAAATCAATCATTTTTGTTTTTTCTAAAATTTCATAAACGAGTAAGCAATCATTTAGGTTATATTCGACAAGTTTTTCTTTATTTATTTTATAAAGTTCTTCTATTTCTTTATGTCTGTCTTTTTTAGAGATTATCTTTCCTTTTCCAAGAAAAGCTTGAGAGACATCTTCTAAAGAATAAGAGTTTGTTTTAATTGATTTTATTGAAGGAGATTCTTGAATAAAAGGATCTTTAATCAAGTTTAGTCCATCTAAAACAATTCTTCCAACAATATTTGCACTAGAGTTTCTAAAAAAGTTTTTTTCTATTTTTAATTTTACTTCTCCTTTTTTCCTTCCAAAATCAAATAGTATTTTATTTCTTTTATATGCTTCTTTTAAATAGAGAAGATCAAAGTCAATTAAATTCCAACCTACAATTATATCGGGATCAAATGAAATTATTTCTTTTTTTAGTTCCTCTAAGAGTTTTTCTTCTGTTGAAAAATTGTTCGCATTTTTTATTTCTTCTTTTGAAAGAATAAGACTTTTTCTATAATTTTTTGAGTATAGACTAACACAATAGATTTCTCCTTTTGTAGATGTTTCAATATCTAAGGAAAGAATTTTAAGATAAATTTTTTCGTCAGACAAATCTTTTTTTATTTCAGGTTCAAAATAGAATCTTTCAACTTTTTCATTTTCTGTTTTATAATCTCCTTCTATTTCGATTTTTCCAAAAAAATCATTATCTATTAAGAATCTTGTGTTTGGTTTTAAGTCTGCTTCAAAAGTTTCTATTTTCAATTCATCTATTTTCTTTAAGAAATTTTTTTGTTCTTCATAATTTTCAAAAATTAATTTCAAAGTTTCTTTTTCATCAAATGTTTTTTCTTCGCATTTTTCTATTTTAACTTTTGATTCTCTAAATAATTTTTTTTCATCTTCTTTTTTTATAAAAAAATAAGGAGTAAATAGTTTTTCTATTGCAAAACTTTGTCCATTTTTTAATCTTCCATAGATTTGAACAAATGTTTTGTTTTCTCTTGTTTCATAATCTGAATAAACAATAAACCCTTTATCCATGTAATAATCAATTTTCTTTCTTATTTAAATTTATTCTAAGATAAACTTATTAACCCTCTTTTCTTATTACTTTTATGGGAGTGCAAATTGCTGAAATAATCCCAAGAAAGGAAATAAATCTTTCTCTTTTAAAAGGAAAAACAATTGCAGTAGACGCTATGAATACTTTATATCAATTTTTGACAACTATTAGGCAACAAGATGGAACTCCTTTGATGGATTCTAAGGGAAAAATAACTTCCCACTTGTCAGGTCTTTTTTATAGAAATATCTCTTTATTGAGTGAAGGAATAAATTTAGTTTATGTTTTCGATGGAAAACCCTCTCATCTAAAAGAAAAAGAACTCAATGAAAGAGCAGAAAGAAAAAGAATTGCTATGGAGAAATACACTGATGCAAAAAAATCTGGGGACATAGAAAGCATGAACAAATATTCTAAACAATTTGTTAAAATAAATGAAGAGATTGTCAACGAAAGCAAAGAAATCTTAAAAGCGTTAGGAATTTCTTTTGTTGAATCCTTAAATGAAGGCGAGGCAGAAGCTTCTTTTTTAGCAAGAGCAGGATTAGTTTGGGCATCTGCTTCTCAAGATTATGATGCTCTTCTTTATGGCACCCCTCGTTTAATAAGAAATCTGACTCTTGCGAGAAAAAGAAAAACATCTTCGGGAATTTTAGTAGATGTTAATATAGAGTTTATTGAATTACAGCAAGTTTTAGAGAGTTTACAGATCGATAGAGATCAATTAATTAGTTTAGGAATACTCACAGGGACAGATTTTAATATTGGTGGAGTTAAAGGATTAGGTCAAAAAAGAGCTTTAGAAATAGTAAGAAAATTCAGATATCCTACCATAATCTTTGATTACATATACAAAAGCGGAAAATACGTGATGGATTTCAACTGGCAAGAAATTTTTAAGGAATTTAAAGAATATAAAGGCAACGGAATAAAAAAAATTGACAAAATTAAACCAGATTTTGAAAAAGTTAAGAAAATCTTATTAGAAAGAGATTTTTCAGAGGAAAGAGTAGATAAGGCATTAGAAAAATTAAGAGAAATAGAAGAAGAAAAAAAACAAGTTTCTTTGAAAGATTTTTTTAATTAGTTTTTATTCAATTTTTTCTAATTTTTTTATTTCAAAAGAGATTTTTTTGAATTCTCCATTTAAATAAAATTCTTTTAAAGAAATAAAGTTGTAAATTTTGTATGTAATATTTTTATTATTTCTACTTTCTGTTTTTTCTTCGATATCCAAGAAAAATAAGTTTTTCGTTAAATTTTTAATACACTCTTCATTTTCACAAAATAGTGTTTTGTTTATATCATTCCAATTTAAAAGTCTTTCTTCTCTAAAAACAAATTTTGTTTTTAATTCTTTCCTGTATTTTACTTCTTCTTTTGAGAAATCAATTTCTTCTATTTTTAGCGAAATCTCTTCTTCATTATTTAGTTCAAACTTTTCTTTCTTTAATTTTTCTAAAAATTTTTCTTTTTGTAATTCTCTAATAATTTGTGTTATATAGATATCATAATCTTTTTTTGCTTTTTCTTTTATGCATTTTTTTGTTTTATTTATTAAATTTTCATTAGCATCTTCTTTTATTTTGTTTAAAAAAAATATTCCTCCTATATCTTGTCCTTCATAAAATTCTTTTTTTTCTATAATCTCAAAATAACTTTCTATTAAGCATTCTTCCAAATATTTCTTTAAAGAATATTCTAAATCTTTTTTTTCTAATTGAATTTTTTCTACTTGTGTATAACTTGTTAATTTTAATTCTAGTTTATTTTTATATGCAGTTATGTTGGCTAGTGCATAAATACAAATAATAAAAACCATTATAATAAAGATTGTTATGTCCAGATTTGCTCTTTTATTTTCCATCTTTTAAATATTTTTTTAATTCTTCATAGTTTATTTTTTTATAGGTTTTGTATAGTTTTCTTGCGAAAAAAGTTACTTCCCCACTATTAGGATTTTGTAAAATATATTTTACAAATTTTATATTTTCTGTTTCTTCTTGGTTTTTATTCCACCAAAAAGATTCATAAGGGGAAAGAAGCCTATCTTTACTATATCCGTCTGCATCAATTATTACTTCTTTTTCATTTACTAAGTTGGCATTTATTCTCGGAGATATCCATAAAGAGCCATCAGGATATATCGCTACGACAGGCATAAAAGAGTAGTAGTTTGTTTGTGGGTCTTTTTTATTTATCATTACAAAATTTTCTTTTTCTATATATGATAAGTATAAGTTGTTATCTTTTGAAAAACTCTTTTTTTTAAAAAATAATTTTTGATCTTCAGTAATCAATATATTTTCAAAAATAGCAATTCTACCAATTCCAACAACCCATTCGCTAATTAGTACTTTTCCGCCATTGTTTAGCGAAATTTCGGCAATATATTTTTTTTTCATCATTTACATATTTCAGTAGAATACTTAATTAAAATAGAAGGTTTATTATAAAAATAAAAGCTATATCCATAATAAGGGTCTTCATATGTTGCTAACATGCCTTCTTTTCTTTCAATAGTTTTTTCCTGCGGATATTTTAAATAATAATTAATCTTTCCTTCAGAATAACCAGAAAGACCATCCGTTGTCCAAAAAACATCTCTTCCAATAATAAAAAAAGAACCACAAATATTTTTTAGTAAATGTTCTTCTTTTAAGTAAGGTTCTTTTGAATTTCCAACATTATTTACAAAATCTTTTACTAAAAAATAAATTTTTTTATTTTCTTCATCTTTTTCAAAAAAAGAGTAAATGGCTCTTTGTTGTTCTTGTTGAAGAAAGATGTCTGTGCCCACTATTTCTACAGTCACTCCTATGTTTTTTCCTTTGTTGCTAATGTTTTTTAATGAAGCAAAAAAAACAAAAATAATCAATATAAAAAAGATTACTATTGTCGCTATAAACCATGAAAGAGTATTTGAGATTTGTGCTTTTTTCATGTTTTAAGTTTAGTGAATCCTTTTTTAGTTCCATGATTTTGCGAAGCGACAAGAAGATCTATGATGATAGTTTCTTTTTTGTTTTCATCGTTGATCAAATTAATGAAACTTTTTGTTTTTGAACATGCAGGAAAATAGGAACCTTTTTGTTTTATTAAACATTCTTCTTCATATGAAACTTCACCAAATCTAAAGACTTTTATTTCTTCCCCCTTTTCATTTTTTAGTTTTAGATTAAAAAAAATTTTTGTGTTTGTTTCTTCTTTAAAACTTTCTTTATTTAACCCACATTTGTCGAATATTTCTTCGTTTTTCCAAGAAAGAACTTCTTTTTTCAAATATCCTTTTTTTATTATACAATCAAGAATCTTTTGTTCTAACATAGAAACTTCTTTAGCTCTTACATCTATAGACGAACTAAAATAATTCAGTACAACTACAGTTACAGTAACACCTACTAATGTTAAAGAAACAAACCACCATATAGAAAAGAGTTTTTCGTCTGCTCTTTTGTTTATTTTATCCATATTATAATCTTTCCTCCGATTATTCTGTTTTCTTTATTTAATTCTAAATTTATTTTTGTTAAATTTCTGTCTATTTCTATTTTTGAGAAAAAAGGATAAGAAAATCCTCCTTCTTTTTTTGTTTTTATTTCAACTAAACTTCTTTCTGTATCTATTTTTATCATTTCTTTTTGAACAAATTCAAGAAAATCTTCGTTTTTTATATTTTTTTCGGAATTTTTTATTAAATCGGTTACATTTATCTCTAAATAAGATTCAGATTCCACTCTATTTAACATTAAACCAATTTTTTTTGCATAAAGTTCTTCGTATCTAAATGCTTCTGAAGAAGATCTTTGTATAAAAATAAGCATCAGAGACATAAAAATTATATTAAGTATGATGAACAAAACAATAGGATAGATCATATTGGCTTTTTTATCTTTCATTTCATTTAGAAGAAAAAAGGATTAATAAATTTAGTGTATTTATATCTTTTTGATACTTGTATTTTTTAGATATGTTTTTATTTATCTAATTTTCCTTTTTCGTAAACATAAATTAAAAGATTTCATTTAAATAAGATCAACTAATACTTGCTATTTGGAAATTTGCTTTTCGGTTGAATTTTTCAAAACTTTCCATTGTGTAATCAATCAAAAAAATTGAAGCAGCATAAGAACCTTCTGGAAATAGCCCATCCCAATTTAACATTTTCATTTGAACAAAATCTCCTGCCCCCCATCCAACAGAACCGCCTATAAAAAAACCATTAAATAGATGACTTCCGGCATTAGCTCCGACGATAGTACCAATCAGTCCACCAACAGAAGCACCTATAAGCGGACCGATAGCAGTGGGGCTTGCTTCAACATACATTATCGCTTGGGTTTTTGTTAAATTAACTTTTACATTGAAAAATTCTTCAAGATTATTTTGGTTTTTATTAGAAGAAGTCTGGCTTCCAGAAATGCTCTGACCAAAAAGAATGTTCATTGTTTCTCCGTCATAAGAGTTTCTTAAAAAATCCCAATAAGAGACATTCATATTAGGGTGTTTGTATCTTAAGAGATATTCATTGAATCTAGTCAGCTCTTTAATTTGTGGACCATTTTTTTCATCAGTCACTGTTTTGTCAAATTTTATACGAGAACATATAACTCCATAAGAAGCAAAAGCATTTTTTGCTGTCAATTCTCTTTTAAAAATTTGATAAGCTCCTCTTCCAAGCATGTCCCAACAGTCAGCCATTTCTCTTGCAAGAAGAGTCTTTATTTGTTTTTCTGCTTTTTCTTTATTATTACTTATCCTATAAGTTGAATATTTTCCTTCCAAGCTTCCGAATTCTTCCTGGCATTCGCCTTTTTGTATGACATTTGTTGTTACACAGATTTTTTTCGTTTTACATTTTAATTGAACTAAATCTTTTATTTGTGATTCTGGAATGCTGTCAGGTATTGTTCCCCTCATCATTGCACTTGTTTGACAAGTTTGTCTATCAAGGTCGTTTTCTTTTACCATTTGATAATATGTAAGAGCTAAGATAACCAACGAAACAATTACGATTATGATCGCTATAATCATTCCTACACTTATTTCGCCTTTTTCTTTTCTCATATTTTACTTGTTAAATAATTTATTAGGTAGTATAAACCAATACTTAAAATAATTGTTAGTATAAACCAAAGTATGTACTTTCCTACTTCTTCATAGTTTGTTTGTGCTCTTTTATTTTTTTTCATTTTTTGAATCTAATCTTATTTCAAATAAGAGGTCTTGTCTATTATTTCCTTCTTCTAAATAAAAAATCATGCTGAACCAATCTCCACCAAGGCATCTTTTTGATGGGCTTTTAAATCTTTCTTCAATTCCTTCAGATACTTTGACAAAGAAGTCAGTCATAAGAAGAGCAGGAAAATGCATACCAATAACTGTTCTTATATCTTTTATACATCCCCACTCTGTTATAGTTAAATCAGTCCCCCAACGAGAATAATCAACACTTCCATCGCTTTTTATTTTTCCAATTATAACGTACCATTTTTCTAATTCTATATTATGAGCTTTTTCATACTCTTTTACGGTCTCTTCCAACATCCCCTCTATTTTTCTATCATTAAAAAACTCTCTTCCTAAAGACCAATTCTTTAAAATTTCAAATTTTGTTTTATTGCTTATAATCATACTAAAGAACTTTGTTGCGTCGAAACTTTCGTGACTTGAAATGATAATTCCGCCCTTATTTTTTTGCATAGTGAACATTAAAGGTATTTTGTCTAATTCTCTGCAGTGAGGTAAATTAAGATAACATTTTGTAGTGATTATTAAAGGCAAATTTAAATTTTTACAAACTCCTTTATTTTGACAATTTTTTATTATTTCATCATTTATTTCTTTAAAATCTCTAAAATCTATTAAAGTAATTCTATCCCACCATGAAAAATTAATTGGGGGGCATAAACAAAGACATTCTTTATTTCCACAAGAACTTGGTATTTTTTGTTTATCTTCATAAGGTGAATATCTCTTCAAGACCCAATTCTTCGGGCCTTCAATAAAAACATAACCGATTTCTTTTTCTTTTAATGAGCTTGTGACCATTTCAATCTCACTCATCGCAGCTTTTGCTTGTTCGTATTTTGTTTTTTGAATTAAGATACCTATAATTTTAACAAGGAGAAAAATCATTAAAACAATTCCGATAACAGCAAGAACAATCTTTCCTGTTTCTTCACCGAACCAAAGCCCCTTTTTACTCTTCATTTTATTTAGAAGAAAAAAGGATTAATAAAGTTTAGTATAATAGAAAAATAAATAAAAAAGATTTTTGCTAATTTTGTTTTTCTAAAATTGAGGAAATAACCTTTGTAGGTATTCTGTTTCTTTTTAATGTAGTGTTTGTAACTTAATAAGTTCTTGTTCTATATCGGGATTTTCAACACCTCAGTATATTAAATTCAATTTTTTAGTAAGGTTTTCTATAATTTCTTTTTTTTGACAAATGTAATTTGTTCCTCCAAGACCGAGAACTTCTGCGTTATCAAGCAAAATTAGATATTTAAAAAATTCTTCTCCTTCGATTAATTCTTTTTTTAAAACTGCATTAAACTTATCATTTCCTCTTTGAAAAACTTTTTTGTCTATATGAATTTTTTTACTATGTGGTTTAAATGGAGTGATCTCTCCAAGATTTATTTCTATGAATGGTCCCCATTTGTCTATAATAATTTTATTATTTCCTAAAACCCATTCTATTTTTGTAGTTTTAAAATTGTTTTCATCTTTTATAATAAAATTAGGGGTTCTAACACCGGTTTCAAATCTACCAATAATCTCATACCCTTCGGGGCATAGGGAAATAGTTACTTCATCAGGTAAAATTTCTACATCACCACCTTCTTTTTGTTGATAGTCCGGAAGATTTTTTATCCACAAATCGATTCTTGTTCTAAAAACAAAAAATAAGACCAAGAGAACGACCATAAAAACAACTGCGAAAATTATTATTGTTTCGCTTTCTAATACAGATTTTTTCTTTTTCATCCCGTGCTTCCTCTAAATCTTAAAAATGATTTGAAATAGTCAATCGCGTTCCACATTTTTTCTTTCAAAATAAAAATAATTATGAGGATAAAAATCAAAAAACCTATTCCAAGGAAAAACCACCCCATAAAATCCTGCGGGAGTGAAAATGCTCTTTTTTTCATAAAAATAGAAGAAAAAAAGGATTAATAAATCTTTAGAAAAAGCTTATATATATATATTTTTTGATTTAAACTTATGGAAAAGATAAGAGCTTTTTTTTCTGGAGGAAAAGTTTATTCAAACGCAAAAGAAGCATTTAGTTTAGAGGAAAAAGAGAATTTCGGAGAGAAAGAAAAAGATAAAATATTTTATTCTTCTTTTGAAGCAGTTTTTTTAGCTGATGAAAAAAAAATGATTATTTATGACTTGAAAGAAAAAGAAATTTCCCAGAATAAATTAATCTCTTTTTATGAAAAAAAAGATAAAAATTTTTCTCTTTTGTATCTTGTTTTTAAGGATTTAAGAAAAAAAGGATATGTTGTTAAGAATGCTTTAAAATTCGGTGCAGATTTTCGTGTTTATGAAAAAGGAGGGAAAATGGGGCAATCACACTCAAAATGGCTTGTTTCAGTTTTTTCTGAAAATGATAAGATTTTTTTTAAGGATTTTTTTGCAAAAAACAGAGTTGCTCATTCAACAAATAAAATTTTGATGCTTGCTATTGTTGATGAAGAGAACGATGTTTCTTATTACGAAAATTATTGGAGGAAGTTATGAGCGTTAATCTTCTCTCAATAAAACAAAAAATTTTGGATTTTTTAAATGAAAGAGGACCATCTTTACCGATTAATTTAACTAAGATAACCGGGATGAATTTAACTTTTACTTCTGCTATTTTATCCGAACTATTAGCTGAAAGAAAAATAAAAATATCTAATTTAAAGATAGGCTCTTCTCCCCTTTATTACTTAGAAGGACAAGAAGAAAAACTTGAAAATTTTTTAGATAATATTAAATCAGTGGAAAAAGATGCCTTTTTAAGATTAAAACAAAATAGGATTTTAGAAGACGAGAAACAGGAACCGGCGATAAGGGTTGCTCTTCGTTCTATAAAAGATTTTGCGATTCCGATGAAAGTTGGAGAAAAGCTTTATTGGAAATACCATCTCCTTTCCAACGAAAAAGCAATGCAGGCAATAGAATCAGAAAAAAAAGAGATTGCTATAGGAGAAGAAAGAGTTATAGGTCAGAATATTTGGAATGATATAAAGAAAGATTTTTCTAAGGAAGATATCGAAGAGATTATCAAAAAAAGGGTTAATGAAATTGTAGAAAAAATAAAAGAAGAAGGGTTATTTAAAGTTCATGAAGAGAAAAAAGATGTCAAAAAAGAAAAGAGCGCCCTCGAAGAACAGAAAGAAAAACCAAAAGAAGTAATTAAAGAGATTAAATTTAAAAAGCGAAAAACTGAAAAAAAACCAAATCCTTTTTTTGAAAATGTTAAAAAAATATTAGAGGAAAAAAATTTTGTTTTTGTAAAAATTTTAAAAGAATCAAAAGAGAATGTCCATTCTATTTTTTCTAAGGAAGGAAAAAATTTTCTTTTTTTATCTTATAATAAAAAGATTCTTAATGAGAAAGAAGTTTTTAAGGATTTTAAAAAACATTTTTTGGATTCAGAGATTGAAGGATTTTTTGTTTTATTTAAAGGAGACAAAAAAGAAAAATTTGAAGAAAGAAGAAATTTTTACCTCAAATTTAAGGATATTTTTTCTTTAACGTAAAATTTAAAAAGCCAAAAAATAAAAAATTTTTATGGGAAGAATAAAATCAAAATTAGTTAAAAAGACAACAATTGAGATATTAGAAAAATCACCAGAACTTTTTAATAATAGTTTTGAGGAAAATAAAAGAGTATTAGGAAATTCAATGCCAAGTAAAAAAATAAGAAATCAAATTGCGGGCTATATTACAAGAATTAAAAAAATGAGTTTTTTGAGTCAAGATGGAAAATAACGAAAACACTGATAAAAAAACTATTATGGAAAAAGGAGTTATTCTAGTAGGAAAAAAACCAACAATTAGATATGTTAGTGCTGCTATTCTCCTGTTCAATTCAGAAAATCTAGATAGAATTAAAATAAAATCTAGGGGGAAATTTATTTCTAAGGCGGTTGATGTGGCAGAAGCAGTTAGGAACAAGTTTCTTAAAGATAAAAATTTAAATGTAAATGTTTCTATCGGGACAGAGAATCTCGAAAGAAAAGATGGAAGAAAGCTCTCAATTTCTACTATTGAAATTTCTTTAGAAAAATAATTTTACTACTTTAAAATATTATAAAAAATATAGAAAAATTTAAAAACTTCTTTTGTTTATTTTGTTTATGCAAGGCCAGCATATAAAAAAATTTATTAAAGGATGTATTCCTTTAGTTGGCTTTGTGACAATTCTAGAGGCCTATTATTGATTTTTAGGGCCTTTAGTATATCACTAATTCTTTAACTCGTATGGTGAATATCTTTGGGTTCTTATTCAATAATAGAATTCTGGAAAATAAAAAAATAAAAGGAGGAAAAATGGAAGAAGAATGGAATGAAATAGAAGGATTAGATGAGTGGGAGGAAGAAATTTTGAGAAGAATTCATCTTGTTAGACAGAATTAGGTTTGTTTTTTATTTTTTTTATTTAGCTTAGCTTCCAATCTCTCTAGCATTTTCTCTATATTTTCGACTTTTTTGTATATTTTAGGTATTTTCGAAAGTCTTCTATATTGTAAAAC
>CAKZRD010000004.1 GCA_937143345.1 uncultured archaeon | reverse complement strand
GTATTTTTCTTGTACCAATACTAATAATTATCTGTCTTGTCTTTCAGTGCCTATTATTTTATGAACAAGCAAAAAAGGCAGATGGAAAAAGTTGATTTTTCTGTTTGGGAAAAAATAAACCTTATTGTAGCAGAAATAAGAAAGGTTGAAGATATTGAAGGAGCTGATAAACTATATAAATTAACTCTCGATACGGGAATTTATGGGGAAAGAATAATTTGTGCAGGAATAAAAAAGCATTATTCTAAAGAAGAACTTTTTGGGAAAAAAATAGTGCTCTTTGAAAATTTAATGCCTAGAAAATTGAAAGGAATAGAAAGCAGAGGAATGTTATTGGCAGCTACAAGTCAAGATCATAATAAAGTAGTTCTGATTTCTCCAGAGAAAGAAGTGGAGAACGGAACAAAAATTTATTAAAGACAAATTTAAAAAATCATTTTTTATTTTTTAGTTATGAGAAAATCGATAGATCTTATTGGAGATATTGCAATAATCAAGTTTCATAATTTTTATCCCTTTCTTTTTAAAAAAATTTATGCATATTTTTTCTTAAAAAAACATAAAGAAATAAAAACAATCTTAGAGAAAACTACTGACATAAAAGGGAGATTAAGAAGATTTAAAACAAAATTTCTTGCAGGTGAAAATAAAAGAGAGACAATCCACAAAGAAAATTATTGCTCTTTTTATCTAAATGTAGAAGAAACTTATTTTTCACCGAGATTAGCACATGAAAGATTTTTAACAGCAGAAGAAATTTCAAAAGAAATAAAACAAAATTCAAAAATTTTAGTTATGTTCGCAGGAGTTTCTCCTTATCCTATCGTTCTTGCGAAATTTTTAAAAAATAAAGGAATTAAAGCAAAAATAATTTCCTCTGAATTAAACAAGAAAGCTTGTGTATATGGAAAAAAAAATGTTTTATTAAACAAAGTTCAAAATTATGTAGAGATTTTACAAGGAGATTCAAGAAAAATAAAAACAAAAGAAAAATTTGACATTATTTTAATGCCAAGACCAAACTTAAAAGAAACGTTTATCGATTCTATTTTAAAATATGGAAAAAGGGGAACTCTAATCTATTATCACGGTTTTGGAGTTAAAGAAAAAGTTTTAAAAGAGGTTCGAAATAAAAGATTAAAAATCATTTATATAAGAAAAGCAGGTGACATCGCACCTAAAAAATGGAGATGGCTAATTAAGATGAAAATTTTATAATTTTTTCAAACCTTTTAAAAAATTTCTTCCATCACTAAACCAGAAATTAGAAGTAAGATTCTATATTAAATTTTTTTAAATGATTTTTTCGGTTTAAAAATTCTTTTGTTGGAAGAGATCTATTTTCCTTATATTTAATCCTTCCAAGCTAAATCAAAAAGATAAGCGAGAGAATTAGCAAAATAAACTGAATTTACCCAAAAAGCATTTTCTTTATCGTCATTTTTTTCATTAAGTGGTTTTACAATGAATAAAATCTCTTCCCTATCTATAATTAAAAACTTTCCGCTTATTTTTTTTGATTTTATTTCAACACCTAGTTTTTTTGAGAGTTTTTTTACTTCTTCTTTTTCAGGAATAATCACTTTTATAATTACTTTTCTTTTTTTCAATTTTGAAAAAATTTCTTGAAACATCTTTAGTTTAGTACTTAATTCAAAAGCAGAAGTTGCGAAATAAACACTATTTTCAGCATTCTCCAATAAGTCCCTCATTTGACTATAAAGATTTGATTTTCCTTTTATTGCGCTTGTTATATTTTCTGTTTTCAGTGTTTCGAGGCCTTTTTCGTGAAGTTCTTTTATTTCATCATATTCTTTTGTGTTTTTTAGATTATCGAGAGTCATAACTTTTTCTTGAGCTTCCTTTATAATGTTATTTTTTAATTTTTCTATAACTATTTCTGGTTTTATTGCAAGATACTTAACTGGTTTACCGATTTTTTGAAGAACAAAGCCTTTCTTCTCTAAACTTTCTAAAACGTCATATGTTCTTGAACGAGGTACCTCTGAAAACTCTGTTATTTCTCCAGCTGAAGAAATTCCCTTTGCCAAAAGTGCAAGCCAAACCCTGGTTTCATAAATATTTAAATCAAAATAATCTTTTACTTTTTTTATAAGTTCGTTGTTAAATGTCATTAAAGTCTTCCTAATTGTTTTTTATTTGTCATTTTGTTACCATTATGAAAAGATAAAATATATTTTTAAATCTTTCGATTTTGTTATAACTGAAAAGTTAATAAAAAATCTTAAATATAAAAAAGTAAAAAAACAAAGAGATGAAGATTCCAAGAGTAATAAAAGGCATTGCTGGATAAAACTTCTTTTTTTCTGAAAAAAACATAAGATAACAAAGCCCAAAAAATCCTCCAAGAACGACAAAGATAGCCGCCATCAAACCAAAACTCTTCAAAAAAACTCCTGCTGGAATTAAAGTAAAAGCAACATCCCCTCCACCGAGAAGAGCTATCGGGACTTTTAACTTTGCATTTAATTTTTTACTTTTTTTTACTTTTTTTATTTTTTCCATTATATCTTTATTTAGATAAGGGACGAAAAAACCATTAAAAATTTTTACTTCATCTATTTGAAATTTTGCTATCTTTTGCATAAAACCAACATGCCAAACAGCCCATATATCATAAAAAGAGATTAAAACGAGAAGTATTATAACAAAAAAAGGAGATAAAAATGGAATAAAAATTAAAGAAACCCCAGAATAAATAAGAACTTCTGTAAAATTATGGATTATTATTGAAGGTCTTAGAACTCTTAAAAAAGTTAAAAATAAGGAAATTAAAAGAGAGTAAAATAAAATTAAAGTCTTTTCATTAAAGAATATTGTTAAAATAGCATAAATTGTTATTGTTAAAGCTAAAAAAATAACTAAACTAAACCATATTTTTATAAAAAACTTCCATTTGTATTTTATCAAAAAGAAGAAGAAAGATATTGCTATAATAAAAGAAATAAGAATACTAAAAAAACCAGCAATATTTTTTTGTCCTTCTCCATTTATAAATTCCGGGGCTTCTCCTTTAGATATTATAAAAATTCCCAAAATTTGGGTCACTAAAAAAAGCCCAAGCATTATCAGAGTTATAGAGAGTTTGTGTTTCATCTTAACCTTATAGCATCTAGATTTCTCGGAACAACAGTTTCTATTTTAAAAGATTTATAAATAGAGGAAGCAAGATCCAAACTTCTTGATTGTTCACCATGATTTATTAATATTCTTTTAGGTTTTGGATTTATCCTTGAAATAAAAGCCATTAATTCACTTCTTGAACTATGTGCAGAAAAACCTTCTATTGTTTTAACCTCTAATTTTATAGGAACTGTTTCTTCTTTTCCATCGACAATAAAATTTGTTTCTTTTAAACCTTCTTGAACCTGCCTTCCTAAAGAACCAGCTCCCTGATAACAAACAAAGCATACTCCGTTTTTTTCATTGTCTGCAATTTCTCTGAAATATTCGACGGAAGCGCCTCCAACAAGCATTCCGGATGTTGCTAAAATAACAGACGGATTAGGTTCTTCAATAACTTTTTTTCTTTCCTGAGCAGAACCAACTTGTTTGAAGATTTCTGATGTAAATGGATTGTTATCTTGAAAAATTGAGCTCATTACATTCCTAGATAAAAACTCTGGATAAACTGTGTGAATGGCATTTATATCCCATATCATTCCATCTATATAAATAGGAATTTTTTCTAATTTTCCTTCTTTAATTGCATTTTCTAAAACAAGCATCGTCTCTTGTGCTCTTCCTAAACCAAGTTCCGGAATTAAGACTTTTCCCCCTCTCGAACTAACTTTTTTTATAAATTCAATTAAATCTTCTTCTGTTTCTTTTCTCGATGGAAAAACATTATTTTTCGCTCCATAAGTTGACTCTATAAGTAAGGTTTCAACTCTCGGAAAATGAGAAACTGCTGGATCTAAAAGAAGTGATTTTCCAAATTTTAAATCTCCTGTATAAACAAAATTATGTAAACCATTTCCTATATTAAAATGAATCATAGCACTTCCAAGAGTATGTCCTGAATTGTAAAATGTTATTCTTACATCAGGAGCTATATCTGTAACTTCATTAAAATTTAAACAGATAGAATGTTTAATCATCTCAGAAACATCTGAAGAAGAAAAGAGGGGTGTCGAAGCTTGTTTATAAGAAACACCAATTAAATCTAATGCTAAAAGAGCAGCTAAATCTCTTGTTGGGGTTGTCATATACACAGGCCCCTTGTAACCCATTCGGTATAAATAAGGAATTAAACCTGAATGATCTAAATGCGCATGAGAAAGTACTATCGCGTCAATTTTATTTATATCGAATTCTGGAGCGTTAAATATAGGAAATCTATCACTATTCTGAGCAGAAACATCTATTCCGCAATCTATTAAAATGCTTGTTTGTGGCGTTTGTAATAAAAGAGAACTCCTACCAACCTGTCTTCCACTTCCCAAAAAAGTTAATCTTACCCATTCGTCTAATTTTGAAGGATCCCATTCCTTATAAATTTTTTTACCTATGTCGTTAAGAAATTTCTTTCGTTGATTATTATTTAAATAAAGAACAGAACGAATACTTTCGGTTATTTTTGAATTTATTATTGGGCTTCTTTGAACTACTGGAAACCAAAATGTATTATTCCTTATCTCTTTCAATAATTCCCCATTTTTTCCTATGACATTTCCAGGTTTTTTTGCCTCGATAATAACGATACTTCTTTGAATATCGAAGATTATTTGTGTTAGCTCTGCTTCTGAAGGAATTAAAGAACGAATCGTTTGTTCTGCTTTTTCTTTTTCTAAAAGAATTTCTTCTGATGCTCTTAATTCTATTCTTTTTTTAAACTTATTTACTGCTTCACGAATATTTGCTTCTCCTTCTAAAAAGAAATTTTTATTTTTTGTATAAATAACTATATTAGCGCCTTCAAAAAAAGAGTTTTCGATTACTCCTTTTGGCAATTCTTCCTCTATGTTTTTAAGAATGTCTCCCATTAAAAATCAGTTTTCTTCTCTGTATTCAAAAGAAGCTTTTTGTTTTGATACTTGTTTTATTCCTTCTTTTGTTATTACAAAAACATCGATACCATAACCAGAACCAGTGTCTCTTTCAGAAGATGCTTTAATTGATTCTATAGCTAATTTAATTCCCTCTTCTATTGATATATTCTTTTTATATTGTCTTTCCAGCAAACCTAAAATATAAGGCATTCCTGAAGAAAAATTTGCATCGTAATCTTCAACTTTTATTGCACTTCCTGCCGGTTCGATAGTATAAAGTTCTACACTTCCATTTTCGTTATATCCTGCAACAAGAGTTCCAGCAATAAAAGGAATCATAGAAGGTTGTCTGATATTTCTATACGAAATCATAGCAATTAAATTAACAGCTTCTTTAACAGAAGGCCTTTTTCTGTCTCTTAATTCTTTTAAT
Source organism: uncultured archaeon (assembly GCA_937143345.1). Classification (GTDB taxonomy): domain Archaea; phylum Nanobdellota; class Nanobdellia; order Pacearchaeales; family GW2011-AR1; genus CAKZRD01. The sequence continues at coordinate 46,687 of CAKZRD010000004.1, read as the reverse complement.
TTAAGCTCAGCAGAAACAATTTTTCTTAGCATCTCAATATCTGAAGCAGAACCTGTAGCTGCCAAAACAAGATAATTATTTATCTGAACAACTTTTTTTGTGTTTTTATTCATAATAATATGACCCCCGGCAGTAACTTTTCTATCTCCAGCTAAAACAACTCCTTCTTTACAAACTATACCAACTATACTAGTGCCTGTTTTTAATATTGAATTTTTTAATTCCTCTTCCATAAGAATCAAGAATAATTATTTTTACAATTTTATCTTTTTAAATCTTTGGTTTTTAAACGAAATTTTTTCTTCCTTTACAGATCTCTTAAAGAATTTCTAATCTTAAATAAGAATTTTTTTAAATAAAATATACCTTTTTTTATTTTTAAGCATTTTCTATTCTCGTTAATTCTTCCGAAAACAATAAACCTGTGAGTTATTTTTTTCTTATATAGGTTAAAAAAGAATAACCTTCTTTATCTAATCTTGTTTTTTCCAACCAATCTTCGTAATTTATTCTCGGAAAAAAAATATCTCCTTCATAACTTCCTCTTACTAAAGTTATCTCCATTCTGTCTACAACATTTAATGCATTTTCATAAACTTTTCTCCCACCTATAAAAAAAACTTTTTCTCTGTTGGCTAATCTTAAAGCTTCATCTAAAGAATGTGCTATTTCAATGCCTTCGTAAAAAAAGTCATTTCTTTCTGTTAAAACAATATTTTGTCTTTTTTCTAATGGTTTTCCGATGGATTCAAAAGTTTTTCTACCCATAACGACGCTATTTCCAAGAGTTAAATTTCTAAATCTTTTGAGATCTTCTTGGATAAACCAGGGAATTTTTCCATTAAAACCAATAACATTATTTTCTGAAACTGCTACTATTAAAACAAGTTCTTTCATATCGCGATGGGATAACTTAATTTATTGTGTGATTTGTAATCTAAAAAAGTTGTATTTTTATGCTCCCATTCCAAAACAGAAAGAGGTCCTTCTGTTTGAACTCTTGGTAATTCAAGTGGTTCTCTTTTTAATTGTTCTTTTGCTATCTCTAATTGATTTTCATAAATATGAATATCTCCTAAAAAACCAATTAATTTTCCTTCTTCAAAAGAAAACTGTCTTGCTAATAAATGCAGAAGCAATCCATAACTTGCTATATTGAAAGGTAAACCTAACGGAACATCTATTGATCTCTGGTTCCATAAAAGATTTAATTTTTTTCCTTCTACAATAACTTGAAAACAATAATGACAAGGCGGTAAAGCCATTTTGTCCAAATCTAATGGATTCCAACTACTCACAATCATCCTTCTGCTATGTGGTTCTTTTTCTAAAATATCCAAAAGATTTTTTAATTGATCGAATCCTTGTCGGGTATAATCTTTGTCATAACCTTCGTATTTTGCTCCAAAATGTCTCCATTGGAAACCATAAATAGGACCTAAATCTCTTTCTTCCTTCATTTTTCTTTTTGTTTCTTCGTCTTGACCATATGGGACTATTAAAGGGTTACACCATTCATCCCAAATTGTACAACCTCTTTCCTGATACCATCTTTTGTCTGTAATCCCTTTGATAAATCCTTCTAATTCAACCATGATTGATTTTGCAGACATTTTTTTTGTAGTCAATAAAGGAAAACCTCTTGACATATCGTGTTCAAAAATACAACCTTCTAAAGAAAAACTATCAATACCGGTTCGTGTTTTTTTTCTTTTTCCTTCTTCAACAACTTTTCTTAAAATTCTTAAATATTCCTTCATAAAACAAAATCTCTTTTTCAGTTTTTAAATAAGATTATTAAAAAAAATATACTTTATCTAGCAGAATCTGCCTGTTTTTCTAAATCGTTCTTTTTTTGAACAGCATAACTTTCACCGGAATTTTCGGCGGAATCCATTATTTCTTTTGCTAATGCTTCTGCAATAGTCACTTTTTTTCCAAATGCTTTATCATATGCTCCATTAACAATAAACCTTAAAGCAAGATTAACTCTTCTCCTTGGAGAAATATCGACTGCTTTAGGATATCTTGCTCCACCGTATTCTATAGAAGTAACTTCGTCTCTTGGAGAAGTATTTTCTATTGCTTTAACAAAAACTTCGATAGGGTTTTTTTTTGTTTTTTCTTCGATTAATTTAAACGCATCAAGAACTATTTTAGTGCTTTTTGAAAACTTACCTGTTTGCCAACTTGTTATTATTCTATGTTTTTTACTTCTAGAACCTGGAACCTGAAGAAGATTTATTAATCTTTCAACAACGTTTACTTTTGATTTTGATGGATCAAACTTTATTCTTCCATGTGATTTTAAAACTAATTTCGGTTTTAAATTAATAACTTTTTTTAATCCAAAATCATTAACTTGGATGTTTTCTGTTTCGTATTTTCCGAAAATTTTAAATTTCATCTTCTACCTTTTTCTATTCTACCCTTCCATAGCAGTCTTAATGGTTGGTCGTTTACTTTAATAACTTGATATCTTATTCCAGAAAGATCGCCTTTCGTTTTTCCTTGTTTTCCACCAATTTTTTCTATTATAACTTCATCGTGTTCATCAATAAATTTTTGGGCAAGATTTCCAGGAATAAAAGCTCCGACAATTTGACCTGTTTTTTTTAATTGAACCCTACAACATTTTCTTAAAGCAGAATTCGGCTGTTTAGCTTCAATCTGAAATTTAGAAACAACTATTCCTTTTGCTTGTGAACTTCCTTTTAATGGATCTGATTTAATTTTTAATTTCTTTCTCCTAAATGCTTTCTGGTTTTTTAGATTCTTTTTTCTTATGTTAGTTAATTTTCTTGCGTTTACTAATCCCATAACAATTTGTTTTTTTGTTTATTTAAAAATTTTCCTATTTGATAAAATTTATTTTTTTTATACCAAAAAAATCATTTAATATACTTAAAATCTCTTTTTCTCCCTTTCTATTTCTTCCGATAATAATTGATCTCTCTTCTAATCCTCCTTTAACAAAAAGTTCATTATTTTTTAATTTAATTTCTTCTAATTTTATTGGTTTTACAAGCTCCACAAAAAAATTTTCTATTTCTTTTTTATTCTTTGGAAAAAATATCAGACGAACTCTTTTTTTTAATATTGAACTTAATATTTTCATATTTTTTCCGTTTTTTCCGATTGCTTTCGAAAAATCTTTTTTTTCAATTATAAAAATAAGAGAATTATTATAAAAAAAGCAATTTTTGGCTTTAACTCTAGAAATTTTTTCTAAAAGATTTAAATATCTGATAGAATTTAGACTTAAATTTATCTTCATATTATTTTATAAAATAAACCTCTGATAAAAATTTTAGATTTAACTCTTTGGCAACTTCTTCTTTTGGTTTTGTAAACTCAAAATTTATTTTATTTTCTTCTAATTTTTTTATTGTTTCCTCTCTTGCATCTTTAGAAACAAAAACTTTATATTTTTTTGTTTTTTTCGCATTTTTTATAGTTTCACGAATACCAAAGATTAATCTTTTGTTGAGATAATTTTCTTTTAATTCTTTAAAACTCATTTTTCACTCTTCACTGATAATTTACCTTTAACTTTTACTAAAAGACCTGGGAGACAAGTTCCTACAGGAACTGTTTGATTTAACATAACATTTTCTACTACAGAAGTTAAATCGTCTTTCTTCCCTGTCTTAGTAGTATTAATAAAATGCTTGTCTGGAGTTTCAAAACAAGCTCTAGCAAGAATAGAACTTTTATTAGAAATAATTCCTACTCTTGTAACACCTTTTACAACTCCGAAAGAAGTCATAGAATCAGCAACAAGAGAAATATGTCTATAATCGATGTCGAGACCTTGTGAGATTAAAACTTTTTGTATTTCGTTGATTATTACTTGTCTTGCTACCTCTATCCCAAAAACTTCTCTTATTTCATGTATATTATTTGTGAAAACTTTATTTTTATCTATGCCTTTAACTTTAATAACTTCTTTTAAATTAGAACCGGAAGTTAAAATAACATAATCTTTTTCTTTTTTTACTAACAAAACCTGATCTATTCCTTTTATTCCGGAAATTTGAAGCTTTTTTATTTTTTCTTTCATTTTGTATAACTTCTTAAAATCTAAATTTTCTTTAAGAGTTACTAAAATTGAATTATCCTTTTCTTTTAAAGAAATTGATTTTTCCTTTATTGCTTCCTTAATTTTTTCTGTTGAGACATTTGCTCTTCTCATAGCGTCCTTGTCTAAAAATATTTCTAAACTATTTGAAGAAAAATCAATAATTATCTCAGAAATTATCTCTTCAATTTTTAATTCTTTTATTCTTTCAGCAATTTTCTTAGCATCTTTTTCATTATTATTTTCTGAATCAAGATAAATTTCCATTACAGGAGTAGATGGTTCTTTTCTTGCATCTAAAATTTCAATTAGACGAGGCAAACCTTGTGTAACCTGCATTTCAGCAACTCCGGCAGAGTGAAAAACATTTAAAACCATTTGTGTGGAGCTTTCACCGAATGATTGGGCAGTGACAACACCGATAGCCTCTCCTGGAATTAGCTTTTGTTTTTTATGTAAGCCCTGGACATCTAAACCGTCTCCACCGAAAGAAAACTGAATTATGTTGTCAGAAGCATCTCTTATTGTTCCATCGTATTCAACAATTAAATCCTGCAAAGCTGAAACTAATCTTCTGTAAAGATAACCTGATTTAGGTGTTCTTAAAGCTGTATCCATCATAGCGTCTCTTCCAGTTATCGCTCCGAAAAAAAACTCGTCTGGCTCAAGACCTTCGATAAAAGAACTTTCTATAAATCCATTGGCCCTCGGACTTAAATCTCCTTTTTCAAAGAAGCTTAATGATCTATCCTTATAACCAAAGTTTATTCTTCTTCCATTTAGAACTTGTTGCCCAACTAAACAAGAAAGTTGTGTAATGTTTAAAATATTCCCTCTAGCCTTAGATGTTATCATTTGATTCGCAAGATTTTCCTTAGGAAACTTTTCTTTAACAATTTTACCAATATCGCTTCTAACAGAATTTAAAACCTGCAAAATTTTTATTTCTCTTGTTTCTTCAAGAGTTTTACTTGGTAATCTTTCTAATGTCTTATTATTGTATTGTTCTATAATTTCTAAAACTTTTTTATTAGCTTTCTCAAGAATTTCTTTCGTCTCTTTTTTTATTTTTTCATCTACGGACAAATCATGAAGAGAAATAGTAAAACCATTCCTAGACAAAAATGTTGCTCCAAGATCATATATTCTTTCAATAATTCTTAAAACTTCTTTTCTATCATCTAAAAATTTGTCAATCTCTTTTATTATTTCACCCTCTTCAGAAGTAATATTTTTTGTATTTTTTATATCGCTTTTTATTTTTATATTATCACCTACGACTTTCATAAACAAACTTTCTCCATCTATTTCTTTTTTTATTTTTACTGGACATTTAACAGAAGAATAATAAAGTTGTTTTGCTTCCTCTGGAGAAAATTTTTTTCTTGTTAGAATATAATTTCCTAATATTGCATCGTCATTACATCCTAAAAGATTCATATTGTTCTTTGGAGAAATTAAAGAATTTTCAACAGACAAAAGATATTTTGCTTCTGATCTTGCTTCTTCTGTTTGAGGTCCGTGAATATTCATCTCATCACCATCGAAGTCTGCATTGTATGGAGGACAAACAGCAGGATGTAATCTAAAAGTTCTTCCAAATAAAATCCTCACATAATGAGCCATTATTGAAGCTCTATGTAAGGAAGGATGTCTATTAAATAAAACAATATCTCCATCCATTAAAGTCCTGTCTACAGAATAACCGATTTCAATTTCTTTAGACAATTCTTCTTTTAATTCTTCAATAACTTTCTTTTTCTTTCCATCCGGCCTAACAATGTTTAAAACTTTTGGATATCCATCACTAAGTATCATCTCTTTAATAAAATCTATATTGTATTTTGTTACTTTTTCATTGACAGTAATAATTTTAGCTACATCGAAAGGAACACCCAATTCGTCTATATTTATTTTTGGATCTGGAGAAATTGCTGTTCTAGCAGAAAAATTAACTCTTTTTCCAGCAAGATTTTTTCTTATTCTGCCTTCTTTTCCTTTAATTCTTTCAGTTATTGTTTTTAATGGCTGACCACTTCTATGTCTTGCTGGAGGTATTTTTGCAATTGAGTTATCAAAAAAAGTTGTAACATGATATTGTAGCAAATCCCATAAATCCTCAATGATAACTTCTGGAGCTCCGGCATTTAAATTTTCCCATAATCTTTGATTTGCCCTTATTATATCAGATAATTTATGAGTTATATCGTCTTCACTTCTCTCGCCACTTTCGAGAGTAATGGATGGTCTAACTGTAACAGGTGGGACTAAAAGATATGTTAAAACAGCCCACTCTGGCCTGAAAATTTCTGGATTAATTCCTAAAATATTTAATGATTCTGCATCAATTTTTTGAAGTCTTTCTCTTATTTCTTCAGGATTTAATCTTTTTTTATTCAAAAAGAAAAAAGAAGGTTTTTCGAATTTTATTTCCTCTTTAATAAACTCGCAAAAAGGACATTTTTTTGCATTTTTTGCTTTTTTTATTCTATCTTTTAAAATTTTAATTTTATTTCTTTCTTCTTCTGTCAAAAGAACTTTCCCACAAGAAGCACAACAACTTTTTAACAAACTTTCAATAACATTAATGTATTTTATGTGTAATACTGGTCTAGCCAACTCTATCATTCCAGGATGCCCTAAACACTCTTTTAATTTTCCTCCACAAGTTCTACACCTAACTCCTGGATCAATTGCACCCATCTTTAAATCCATCAAACCACCGTCTACAGGATAACCATCTACATCATAAAGTTCTGGTGTAACAACTTTAACAACTGCTATTTTCTTTATTTCTTCTGGACTCATTAATTTGAATCCCAAACTTCTTATTTGTTTTTTAATTATCTCCATGTTCCCTCTGATTACCTCTAAAATGATTTTCATCAATTCTTCCTTCTAGTCCTTCACAACCTTCTTCAAAAAAGATAGGTATTCTTCTTTTTAAATCCAGATAAACTATTCTATACTCTCCTATTTTATTATTGTAAAATTCAAATACATCCATTTTATCTTTCGTATTTATTTTTTAATTCAAATTTAGTTTGTATAAGCATCGCTTGTAATTCTTCTACTAAAAGTTTAAATGCATAAGATACATCAACTGGTTCAATCTGTGTAGATCCACATGAAGGACAATAATCCTTTTTTCTTATTTCGTCTTTAACAGCTAAACTTCCACATTTAGTGCAAACATAAATTATTGTCCTATCGGAGCTATATCTTTCTTTTAATAATAAAGAAGCACCATGGCCGATTAGTGCTTGCTGTTCCATTTCTCCTAATCTCAATCCTCCACCTTTTGCTCTTCCTTCTATCGGCTGTCTTGTTAAAAGAGCAATCTTTCCTGTTGATCTGGCATGCAATAAATTTTTTACCATTCTTCCAAGTTTAAGATAATACACTGTTCCAATAAAAATTTTTACTTCCATTCTTTCCCCACTAATTGCATTGTACATTATTTCTTTTCCGTCATATCTAAATCCTAATTTTTTAAGACTCTCTTCTAATGTTCCTAATTCTGTCCCATAAAAAGGTGTTGTATCTACTATTTTACCACTTAAAGAAGCAACTTTGCTAGCTAAAACTTCTAAAAGATAACCTGCGGTCATACGAGAAGGAATACCATGCGGATTAAAAATAATGTCTGGTTTTATTCCATTAACAGAAAAAGGGACATTTTCCTCTTCTGCGATCAAACCTATAACTCCTTTCTGTCCATGTGGTGTTGCAAATTTATCTCCTAACTCAGGAATTCTTAAATCTCTTAATCTTACAGCAGCAATTCTGTTTCCTTCTTCGTCCTGAGTAAAAAAAACAGCATCAACTATTCCTTCTTCTTCTTGCTTCACTACCGTGCTATTTTCTTTTTTTGTTCTTATAGACAAATCCTTCATATCAGATAAAAATTTTGGAGGACTTAATTTTCCAATCAAAACATCTCCCTCCTTAACATTAGCTTCAGGATAAATTAAACCGTCTTCTTCTAAATAACGGTAATCCTCTTCTGTTCTATAACCAGAAACATCTTTATCAGGAATACAAAATTCATCTTTCAATCTTCCTGCATAATTCAATTCTGCTGAAAAGTATGGTTTGAAATATGTGCTTCTAGCAAGACCCCTGTCTATAGATCCTTTATTCATCACTATTGCGTCATCGACGTTATATCCTTCATAAGGAAGAACTGCAACAACAACATTTTGACCGGCAGGATAAACATTTATATTGTCATAAATAAAGCTTCTTGCTAGTGGTTTCTGAGGGTAAGTTAAAATAGAAACAGTTGTATCAAGTCTTAAAGGATAATTTGCACTATAAATTCCTACAGATTGTGTTTGTGTTTTACTACCTCTTAATAGACGAGCTGACTGGTCGTGATTTGCGTAAGGAACTAAAGAAGTTATAATTCCCAATTGAGCAACGGCATCAATCTCAAGATAATCATGTTTTTCTGTTAAGTCTTCTATATAAAGAGCTGATAAAGAGTTTTCTTCTTCTCCTGCGTCTATATAATCAATAACTCCTTCTCTTATTAAATCATCCCATTTGATAATATTTTCTTTAAGAAGGTTTAAGTGATTTTCAGTCAATTTAGGTTTTCCTTTTTCTACAACAATCAAAGGTCTTAAAACTCTACCACTCTCGCTTGAAATAAAAAGAGTATTCATTTTTTCATCTAACTTAAACCCAACCTCGTAAGGAATAACATTTCTTCTTCTTTTATCTCTTAAATTAAAGAATAATTCTTTAACAGAATCACAACAACCAACAAATTTTCCATTTAAAAAAACATCTCCTTTTTTATTTTCTTCTGTTAATCCGTTTTCTTTCATAATTTTAATCAATTTTTCTTCTGAAAAATCTGTTTTTGTTGACACTCTTGCGAGCATAGCTAAATTTTTTCTTAAACCAATTTCTGTTCCTTCGGGTGTTTCTATAGGGCAAAATCTACCATAATGCGTCGGGTGAACTGTTCTTGCGTCAAAATTCTCTTGTTCTCCTGCCAAAGAAGAAACAACTTTCTGCAATTGAGAAAGTATTGCAAAACCATTATCTTTTTTCATATTATGAGTTACGCCTGTTTTTTCACCTACCCAAGAACCGGTAGCAATAGCAGACTCTACTCTGTTAGAAAATAAAGTTGACTTCGCAATTGTTTTTATAGAATAAAAACTTCTTCTTTTAACTGATTTTTGTAAAGCGCTTTTTATTTCTTTTAAAAATATATTCAAGTTCACTCTAAAAAGATCTGCGATCAAATCTCCAGCAAGCCTTACTCTTTTATTGTAATAATTGTCTTTATCTGTTATACTGTCTTTAGGGTTTTCTTTAGCTGAATAAAAAATTTTAACTAATTTACAAAGAGTTTTAACTTTTTCTATCCTTGAATTCTCGTTTATTCCGATATGGGGAAGAAGATAGGAATCAATTCTTTGTTTTATTCTTTCTAAAACTTCTTTTTCAGTACCAATTAAAGAAGTTATTTCGGCAAGCTTTAACATTGCACTTTTTTGGTTTGATATTGTAACAAATTCATTTAAATTAACTATTAAACTATCATTTTCTTTTCCAATCAATTCAGTTATTTCTTTTTCAGATATAATTCCTAAAGCTTTGATTAGAACAATTAATGGTATCTTTTTAAATCTTGAAAAAGATATCTCTAAAATCCCTTCTTTATTTTCTGTTATTGATATAGGTATCTTATAAGAACCTCTTTGAGAGAATAACCTTAATATTAAATTTTTATTTGAAATTTCTTCGATAAATGGAAGATTAGAAGCGAGATCCTCTCCCATTCTGATTATCCTTTCATGGCCGTTTATTATAAAATAACCTCCTTTATCATTTGGATCTTCGTATTTTAAAATTAATTCTTCTTTTGATAGCCCATAAAGATTGCAAGCTTTACTCTTAACTAATATAGGTATTTTTCCTATTTCGACTTTACTATTTTCGACATGCCCGGAAAATTTAACTGTTATCTCTGCATCAATCGGAGCAGAATAAGTAAGCTCTCTTAATCTTGCTTCTGCCGGAGTAATATATTTTAAAGAACCGTCTGCTTCAGTTATGCAAGGTTTTCCTATTTTTATTTTATTTATTTTTATTTCTACTTCTCCATCTTCATTCATTTCATTAATCTCTGTTGCAATTTTTTGTATTTTGTTTTCTATAAAATCATTAAAAGAAGCTAAATTAGATTCTGCAACAGAATAATCTCTAAAAAAGGTTTTAACTAAAACATGCTCCTTATCAAAAAAATTTTTTTTATTTTTATTCACCATTTAAACAACAACCCTGTAGTAAACTTCAATTTTATCTTCAATTTTTCTTTCTATTTTGATTATATCTCCTCTAGAAACTCCCTCAGGTAATGCTGGATCGTCTTCTAAAATTTTAGGAAGTTGAATTTTAGAGATATTATATTTCTTTAATAATTCCTCTGCTTCTTCTTTCTTTAATTTTGTGTGTTTTGGTTGAAGGACATGCATAATCAAGAATAATAAACTTTTTATAAAAAAGAGAAAAAAAATTCATTTAAAAATCTTTTGGTTTTTATGTTTTGTTCAAAGCTCAAAAATAAAAATAGTTCAATTAGGTATACAGGAAGAATTTTCTATGTTTGTTTTATAAACTGGAAATTTCTCATATTCTTCTAATATTACGATAGAGTATGAAGAGTTGGAGTTTGGAACATCTACTAATAGAATTTCGTTCTGAAAACTAACGATAGTACAAATCTCGCATTTTCTTCCATTCATAGCAATCTTGGATTTTGGTATTGTAACATTATAAAAAGTTAATCTTACCGGGTTCTCTCTTATAGAAGAGATATCTATCATTTTAGAAGTTGCCCTTATAGTCTTGCTAGAATCAAAATCTACTAAAGAAATAATTTATGTTAAAATTTGGCTCTTCTATAAAAAGAATGTTTTCATTCCCTGAAACTAAATTTTGTATCATGTTTGATGTTGTATTTTCAAGATAATTTGAATAAAATGTAAAATTTATTGGAAGTGGGCAGCCGTAAGAGTTTACCTTAAAACCAAAATAAGTTTCAGGGCAAAAATCTACTTCGTCTGGAACACCATCTTCGTCGGAATCTTTAAAAAATTGATTGTTAGGAGAAGATCGATAAGAACATGTTATATTTTCTACTAAAGAGGATGGTTGAAATCCACCAGTACATTGTCTTATTTTTGACCACGATTTAATTTGAATAGCTGTCTCCGAAGGACAAATCTCCGGGAAAAGAGTATAGTTCCAATCAGATGGTGCACAAATGTTTTGGGGATGCTCCTCACTAATCATAACTGCGTCCAATGCACTATTGTCATAATTTGATGGAGGTAAGGTTAACCTAACTTTGTTAGTTTGGAAATTCTTTCTTTCTAGTTTAATTGTGCCTATACAAAGACCATTACTTTCGTTAGTAGAAACTACTATCCATTCTCCATGAGGATTCAAAATCTCCACTTTGTTTATTATAATGTTGTTTCCGTAAAATGTGAGGTGTGTTGGAGAAATTGCTGTAGGAAAATCTAATGTAACTAAATCTGTTTGAGTTTTAATTGGCTTTTTCCACATTTCTTCTTGACCCAAACCAGAATAACATCTAAAAGAGCTTTTTGGAGGACCAACTAGTTTTATTCCTTTATCTGAATCATTTGCCCAAACACTTATGGAAGATTTTTTAATACAATCATTACCTATCGCTTTTTCATCATGATTACAACAACTAGCTCCAAAAAATCCGTCTTCGACATAAATCTTATTCTCCCCACAAAGAGAACAGTAAGGACATAAGTCAGGTATTACTTCATAAATCAAATTTATTTGGTCAGTTACTCTTACTCCACTAGGTGTCCATGTACGTTCCCTTAATGTAGGAAAATTCTTACTTTGGATATAACCATAAAAATCCGTATTTCTGCCGTTCAAACTAAACATCCAAGGATTCCAAAAGAAAAAACCTCCAAAACCTGAGCTGATACCTTCTGTCCAAAAATCTCTTTGTAAATTTACATTATGTGGTTCCCATCCACCACCTTTGTATCCTCTAAACTTAATGCAGTAATAGTTACTATATGAACCTGCATACACTCCCATTCCAATCTTATTAGCAGGTTTATTAGAATTTATAGTAGCTATTTCTTTAAAGTTTGTATTTGACACCCCGCAAGGTATAGTTCTTCCAAAGATAAACCAAACCACATTTGACCCAATTGGCGAGTTAGAACCAAACTTAGTAGAAAGATGATTTCCCCAATTAAGAAGATGATGATTGTATCCTACCAAAATGTATTTCAAACCATTTTTTAAATTATTTAAATCAGTTATTGCTTTATAAATTGCATCATATCCAATATTCGATGCGTCATCTATATAAACTCCATTATAATGAGGATATTTTTCCATTAGTTTATCTTCTCCAGCAAGATAATTAACTCTTGGGTCATTGCGAAAAAAAGGATGAAAGATATTAACATTTGAATTTTTTGTTTTTTCATAGAAATCAATTCTCTCTTGATACTCGTGAATTTCGTCGTTCTTTTCCCTAATATACCACTCTTGCCCACCCATTTGATAATAGTTCATATGAAGAAGTTTTGCCATTCGAATTGAGTCCAATGAACTTCCCCCAGTAAAATACCCAAGACTATAGGCAAAGATTCTTTGTTCGCAGTTAGAAGAACAACACATACTCGTATCCTTTGAGTTTTTCCAACCTTTAGTACATACCTCACCAACCTTACAAACTATTCCCGTATCTTTACACAGAGGGAATTCTTCAAATTTCTCCTTACCAACAAGTTTAATAGAACAAATCCTCCCCCATTTTCCTATAGGAGATGTTATTCTTATCTTCTTAGTCTTAAAATATATCTGTCGAACATTCATCTCTGTAATTTTATTAGATGATTCTCCCATCCAAATAATTAACCAATCCGTACCATTCCATGCTTCAGCCTTACTAAACCATGCATCAGAACCAAAAACAATTATTTTTGTAGGGTAAACTTCTTTTTCAAATTCTACACTTATTTTCCCTGACGCTTTGTTAGAATTCTTTTGCCAATAACGACTGCAAAAAACCATATTTTTATTCCCAATAACAGCAGAAGGATCTCCAGAATCTGCAACTGCCGCAATAGGAAACTGAACTATTTCTTCTCCAACAACCTTTCCTGTAATTATTGGCGATTTTATTTGCTCTATAAAAAAATTTGTTCGAAAAAGAAAACCTAATAGTAACACAAAAAGAATGGTCAACGAGAAAATTATCATTAACTTTTTTTTCATACTAATATTAAAAAAACTAAATATTTAAATCTTTTTAAAAACAGTAAATTTTGTAGAAATAGAAGATAGCTTAGATATTACCTAAAAAATAAATTTATAGTAAATCTGAGTATCTCAAAAAGATAAAAAAAATAAATTCAAATAAGCTGATTATTTTGATAAATCGGAAGAAATAAAAAAATTCACAAAAAAATTAGATTTTAATCTGCAAAACACCCGAGGTAACTTTGTTTTGCTCAAACCATTCGGATTGTTTAAGCTTGGTGTTCAATACAATTTTAGGTAAATATCAAATGAAAAGAAACATACTTTAATTTTAATAAAAAACGAATTGCAGAAAATGAAAAAACTCAGAAATTTCAGGAATATCGAAAAAATTATGAAAATTATAAGATTAGACTAGCAATTTGGCGATTATTAGGATTAGTTAGATGTATGGTTGGGATATTGGAATTTTAAAATTAATTAATAAAGCGAAAAAATAAGAAAAAATACAAAAGTGGGTTCATCAGGAAAATTTAAAAACAGAGAATTATACTAATTTTTATGGCTGATAATATTTTTTTACCTGCGTATGGTGGAATAACAAGATATAAGGAAGAATATGATTCGAAAATCCAGCTAAGTCCTGGTCTTGTCGTCGGGTTTATTATCGTTCTAATAATTTTTTATCTTTTATTAAACTTTTTAATTTAAAATGTTCGGAAATCTTAATCCAAAACAGATAGAAGGGCTTATGAAAAAGATGGGCATTGCTCAAGAGGAAATCAATGCTTCACGAGTTATTATTGAATGTGAAGATAAAAAGATAAAAATTAATAATCCTTCTGTTATGAAAATAAAAATGAGCGGAAACACAAGTTTTCAGATTTCTGGAGAAATCTCCGAAGAAGAATCGTCCTCTTTTAATGAAGAAGACATAAAAATTGTGATGGAAAAAACAGGTAAATCAAAAAAAGAAGTTTTAAAAATATTGAAAAAAACAAAAGGAGACATTGCAGAAGCAATTCTTGAATTAAGTTAATTCATAAGTTTTAAAAAATAAATTTTCTTCTTAAATAAAGCTCCCATAGTCTAGAGGCCAAGGACATCACCCTCTCAAGTAGTGAAGGCAGCGTCGATGAGACAGAAGCTTTCTTCCTTTATGGAAACTACATCTCTGGAAGAAATTTTCCTTCTCGAGGTGATACGGAGATCGGTGATAACCCGGGTTCGAATCCCGGTGGGAGCATAAACCTAAATTGGAATTTGTAGGGGACGCACCAAATCAGTGGTAGAGGAATTTAAAAACTTCTGCCTTAAAACAAATATGAAGCGAGACCCCTACAAAAACCAAGAAAGGTATATTTCTTGGAAAAAGAAAGTTGAAGAAAAAGGAATTTCTGAAATTAGCAAGGTGAACTCTGATTTAATTCTTGCTTACATTAGAGATATGGAAGTTGGCAGAAACATAACTCTTGGAACTAAGAAAGGTCCGAGAGGTTTCAACAGGCTTATTTCTGTTAGAACAAGACTCGTTTATCTAATGAGAAAGTTTAAAGAGATTTACAACATCGATGATATTACTAAGATACAGGAAGAGCAACTGCATTATTTCTTTGCTGATATGAGAAACGGAGTAATAAAGCGAGAAGATGGCGGAAACTATAAGTCTTTTGTTGATTTTATTAAAACATTCAAAGCATTCTGGCATTGGTATATTAAATCGAGTAGAAAAGAAGGACGAGAAATCATAGACATAACTTCCGAATTAGATAATTCAAGAGAAAAGCCAGAATGGGTTTATTTGACTGAAGAGCAAATAAAGAAACTTTGTGATAATTGCAAATACGAATACAAAGTTCTTATTATGTTTCTTTTGGATACAGGAATGCGAGCTCCTTCTGAATTAATCAATATTAAAGTTTCAGACTTAAACAAAGATTGCAAAGAGCTAAACATTAGAGATGAAATTTCTAAAACTTTCGGAAGAAGAATAAAGTTAATGCTTTCTTCAAAGTTGCTTAAAGAGTTTATTAGGAATAACGGATTAAAATCAGAGGATTATATTTTTGATATTGATCCTGCTTCAACTAATAAGTATTTGAAAAGATTAGGGCAGAGAATTTTCGGGGAAGAATTAAGCCCAGCTGGAGAAAAATATAGCAATCTTACGATGTATGACTTTAGGCATTGTTCATGTTACTATTGGCTTCCGAGATATAAGAATGAAAATGCCCTAAAGTATAGGTTTGGCTGGAAGAAAAGCGATAAAATCCATTACTACAGCGAACTTTTAGGCATGAAGGATACAATAACAGAAGAGGATTTGCTTTTGGACTTAACAAAGACCGACATGGAAAAGCGTTTATTGGAATCTGAAAAGCAAAACCAAATTTTAATGGAAAAAATGGATACAATCCAACAACAATCAAACAAAGGAGCCTTATTGTTGGCAGACCTTCAAAGAAAGATAATAGAGTTGCAAGAAGCTAAGCAAAATAAAACAAAATAAAGAAAACATAGCCAAAAATTCTTTCATTTTAGGTGTATTACTATTATTATAATGATCAATAATAATATATACATACTCTCCGCCCACGTTCGCCTTTTTGTTACACTTTTGGCACTCTTAGGATAAAAAGAAATTATTCATCGTAGGTTTCTACATTCTTTATCACTTTCTCTATACTAAAAATTTTATAATTCAAGATCTTGTCCTCAAATTTCTTTTTCAAAAGATTTACACAATCTTTAATCTCTTGATAATCTTGGCTAATGTAATCAAAAAGCAGATTATTTTCAAAAGTTCTTGAGATAAATGGTATGTTTCTTTCTTGTTCAAAGAAGTTCATTATACTTTCTATCTTCTCGCCAGGCTTTATCTCTAAAAGGCAAACATTATACATTTTATTCAGTTTTCGATAGTTTGAGATTATTTTATACCATCTAATAATCTTAAGAGACTCTAATCTTTTGATAATGTTCTTTATTGTTTTTGGATTAAGTTTAAGTTCTTCTGACAAAGAATAAATAGAATATCTGGGGTTTGACTTTATTTTGCCTAGAATTGCCATTTCTTGTTTGTTTAATGAATAAATTTTATTAGAGAGCTGAATTTTATCAAGAACTCGTTTAGAATCTATATCAAAGCATATATTTGAAATTATATGCTCTTTTATAAAAAATGTCTCTCTTTCTTTTATATTCTCTTTGCAGATAATATTTATTTTTTCCATGAATTTTGCGAGCTCTAAACTATTTTTATAAAAAAATGAAATGCCTAAATCAAAATCTCCAAATAACTCTGCAATCCATGCAATACCCTTTATTTTTGAAATTTCTATAATAAAATTTTCGTAATCTTTCTTTTCATAGCCCTGTAATTTAAGGTATATGTGTGCATTATTATATCCTATCGAAAATAAGTCAACGAAAGTTACAAACTTTAAAAAATCTTGATTTAATAGTTGCTTTATTTTCTTAGAGGTTGCTTGATTAGAAATACTTAGTTGTTTAGAAAGTACTGATAAATTTGCCCTAGAATCTAAATCCAATAAATCTAAAAGTTTCATATCCTTTATATTAAGTTTACTTTTATCCATTATTTATTTAAAGATTACCTCTTTTTAAACTTTTTTAGTTAAATAGGTTTTTAAATTGAAAATTTTTATAATTGTATGATGCTAGGACCCTATAGAGCTAATCATGATGGAACTATTTCCTATATGGGTAATAAAATATTTAAGGAAATTAAGGATATATCTAAGATAATCCCCTCGCTAGAGGAAGTTGAAAATAGAGTAAAGGATTTTTCAGAAAATGAAATGTGGGGACATATAGCTCAGATAAATCATAGAATTAATTTGTCTGTAAATGAATATTTTGATAATCTTGGAGCACTTTTTACAACCCTGCCATTAACCACTAGAATGATTTCCTCACCAGGAGCTGTTTATGGAAGAGAAGCAATAAATTATACAACGGATACCTGCCCTATAACTCTCAAATGGTTCGATTTAAAAGATAACGCTTTTCTGTCAGAATCCTCTCAAATTTATTTAGAATTGGCAATGATTCAAAAGAATGTAAATCAGGTTTATTCAATTTATAATAGTCCTTCTAAAGATATAAAAAGTCCAGTTCCTTATTGTTCTGAGAGGATAGACTCACTAAAAGAGATGTTCAGAATTTTGGGAAATGATCCTAATTTTCTGAGGGATAAATCAGAGTGGATAGTACAAAATGCAAAAGAAGAAACTAGAAGAAGAAATTAAAGTAAGAATTGTTTCGCCATCGGCAAATGTTCTGGATGAATCTGAGGCAAAAGAGTTAATTGAAAAAGCGGAAAAAGTACTAAAAAATAATTCTATCTTGTTTGATTATTCAAAACATTTTAATGGAAAAAGAAGCTTCCTATCAGGAACTGCTGAAGAAAGAGCTGAAGATATTATGGAAGCATTTAAAGATAAAAAAATTAGGGCAATCATATCTTCTCAAGGAGGAGATAACTCTAATGATTTATTAGATTTATTAGATTATAATCTTATAAGTCATAATAAAAAACCTTTTTTTGGTCTTAGTGATATTACTGTTTTGCTTAATGTAATCTCTTTAAAATCTAAAATAATTACTTATCATGGCCTAGATTTCTTATGGGGTCTTGGTAAAAATGCAACTGAATATACTGAAAACATCTTAAATTCATTTCTGAAGAAAGGTAAACTAGATATAATTAAAAACCCCAATACAAATAAATGGCGAACTATAATTCCTGGACAAGGTGAAGGAATATTTTTAGGAGGATGTTTAGCTTCTTTTTCTTTATTACTTGGAACTAAATATGATCCATTAGAGATATTAGATTCTCCATATATATTGATATTAGAAGATATAGGGGAAGAAAAATCAGTTATTAAATCCAAATTAACTCAAATAAAACAACATAAAAAATTTCACTTATGCCGAGGAATTATCTTGGGAAGTTTTGCATTTTGTGAACAAAAACAAAAGGAAAACGATGTTACGATTGAAGAGCTTGCTAAAGAAGTATTTATAGATTCAAATATTCCAATAGCTAGAATCGAAGAAATAGGGCATTGCGTAGAAAACATAATCATACCTATTGGCGGAAAAGGTAAATTTAGTTGCAATGGTAATCTTGTAAGTTTAGAGTTCTTATAAAATCCCCCCATGTAAATGCCAGATTTTAATAGACGAGCCAGGATGTAAAAAATAGGGGATTGGAAAACGGACGTTTTCTAAAGACCTTGGTATTTCAAAGCATTATCAAAAGCAAGAGCAACTGTCAAAGGAACTCTTCCAATAGAGGATAATTTCTTTGATAAATCAAAAGGTAAGAATAATACTCCATAATCTTTAAAGTAATAATCAATAGTGCTATCAGTCCTAGGATAAGATCCCAAGTTATCTTTAGCATCATTAATTACTTTCTTAATAATTTTTCTTTTTGTATTATCGATTCTGTTTTGATTAGAAAGAATGAAAGTATCAAAATTATCAATTTTATCGTTTTTATTTAATAGGATAAAGTCATAATTTCCAAACATTTCAGCTATTACAAATATCTCCTCAATTAATCTAGCCAATAATCTAATAGGGCAAGAGCAATATCTTTTATTAGATTTACCACTAGCTTCTAAATCTAGGTTTAGGTATCCTTGAGAATAAAATCTCTTAAACCAGTTTGAATTAAATAGAATTTTCAAATAAGCCAAGTCTGCAGAAGTTATTTCTTCCTTTTTTGTGGATTTGCTAGTTTTCTTTCTCCATTTAACTTTATTAGTGATATACTCTAAAAGAGGTTTTAGCGTAGATTGGTAATAATTCTGATTATAATTTTGTCCCTTGCCAAAAAGCTTATCCAATTTCTCAACATATCCTTCATTAATAAGATCTTTGATGTTTTTGTTTATATTATCTAATTGAACTTTACCATCATAAATCTCCCTAGATAATTGAGATTGTGTTTTAGGTTCTGCTAATAATGAAAAGTAAATTCGAGCAGATAAACTGCCCTCTTTCAAAAGTCCCGTAGTAATTATCTCATCCATAGTTGTAATGAATTTTTAATTTTCATTTCATTCAATTAGTAATTTAAACTTGTTAGGGATTATTAAAGTATCGAATTCGATGAGGGTTTGAGAGCTACACGCCACTAGTATCTCAAACCTTCTCACACCAAACACAACTCTCTTTAGGGCAATCTTCATTAAGCATTTTTATTGCTTTGCTGAAAAGCTTCTCGGCATCTTCTGGAGAGATTTTCATTTTCTTTAAATCCGTATTAAAAACAACTTCTCCTGTTTCAAGAACTTCTTTTGGATGATAGAATAACAAATAAGCAAAGTCTTCTACTTTATGCCCTAATTTTTCAAGAAGCCAAGCATAAATGTTAAGTTGGTCTTGATAATGCTCATACGTATCTTCTTTCAAAGGAAAGCCACGGGTTTTATAATCCAAAACGATAAGTTTATTATTTGTTTTATTCACCATTAAGTTATCTATTTCCCCATGAAGAATATTGCCTGCCTTATCTTCAAACCATAAACCTTTTCTTGAGTTTCTCCATTCTTTAAGCAAGTTTTTATCATCAAATAGTTTAAGGTTCTTACATTCAGAGTTATCGCATAATTCTGGCGGAAGTTTACCATTCTCCATAGATTTATCAAAATGCGTCCCTGCGAATTCCACACTGGCGATTTACTCGGCAGGAGCGTTTAAACAAAAAGCTTTTTAAATAAGATTTAATTTTAATATAGATGAATTATAAAGAAAAAGAAGTGTTGGTTTTCTTTTGTATGTTTTTTTTGTTTAGTTTTATTTCTGCCCAAGATTTAAAAATAACAGAAGAAGAAAGATCTGCTTTGTGTATAAATAATTCATATATCATAATGGAAGATTTAGCAAAAGAAGGTTTTTCCGTTATTCGTGTTAATGATACTATAAAAGAAGCAAAAACACTTTTTGAAGCTCAGCAAATTCTTAAATCGAAAAACCTAGAAACAGATTATTCAAAAATTTTAAAAAAATGCTCTGAAATTGAAACAATAAAATTCGCTGCTTTGAGTATGCGAGATAAAATAAAAGCATTAGAAAGATTTTATGAAAATTATGGTAAAAATATTAATTCTTCGGATATAGATTATCTTTTTTCCCAAATAAACAGAGAGATGAAAAACGAAAGATATGAAATTATCGATGATTTAATTGAAAAAACCTATATAAAAATAACAGAAGAACAATCAAAATTATCTTTCACAAGAACTTTTTATGATTCGACTACAAAAAATATGAAAAGATTTTTAAGAGAAAAATGGCAACCTCTTTTTATTTCTATTTTAGTTTTTTTAATTTTAATTCATTTTTTTAAAACACCTATCAAACTATTTTTTCTTAAAAGAAAAATGTTATATTTAGAGATGAGAAAAAAATCTATTAAAGATTTAATAGCAAAAAACCAGAATATTTATTTCAACAAAGGAAAAATTTCTGAAGTTGAGTTCACAATAAAGAATAAAAAGCTCTCTGAATTAGTAAGAGATATAGACAGACAAATTTCTTTGTTAAAAGAACAATTAGAAGAAATAAATGAAAGAAAAAAGAAAAATGCAAATAGAGATATTAAAAACAAAAAAAGATAAAGAAGAGTTTTTAGAGAATGATTTGATTGATAGAATTATAAAAATAGAACAAAAAATATCTGCAAAATTTGGTAAGTTTATTAATTACGAAGATACTTTTTTCTACAAAAATTTAACGCCGAAAAATAGAGAAAGATACAAAAAATATTTAAATAAAAAAAGAAGGAAAAAATTAGTTTTTGGTTCTATATTTCTTCTCCCTCTTTTTGGTTTATTTTTTTTATCAAATAACATCACTGGGAATGTAATTGCTGAGAAAACCGGAGATAGTTTTTTTAGTTTTATCCAGATTTTTCTACTCGGTTTTTTATTTGGGTTTTTTGGTTTTATTCTTTTAAAATATCTTTTAAATTTAAGAAGAAGAAAAAGGTTTGAACCACTATTTAATCCTTTGGAAAAAATAAAAAAGAAAAGTTTTTAAATAAAAGAATGGAAAAATTATTATGAAAAAAGAGGTAAAAGAAGAAAAATTTCTTAAAACAGGAATTGAAGGATTTGATGAACTTTTAGGAGAAGGAATACCGATTGGAAGTTCTGTTTTAATAGAAGGTGGTCCTGGTAACGGAAAAACAATTTTTTGTTTAAATTTATTAAAAAACTTTTGCAATAGAGGAAAAAAAGTTTTATTTATGAGCTTTGAAGAACCAGAGGGAAGATTAAGAGAACATTTAGAAAATATTGGTATAAACTATTTAGATTTAGAAAAAAAAGGATTAATTTATTTAAAGAGATTTAATGCTTTAGACATAGCTAGAAGTGTAGAGGCCTTGCTTTCTGAAGCAAAAAAAGAACTTTTAATCGATATCCAGCCGGTTTTAATTCCCAAAAATTTTAATCCGGATATTGTTCTTATCGACTCTCTTTCAAGTATTTCTAGTGCTTTTTCTGGGGAGAGTTCTCGTTTTAGAATTTATATGGAACAGCTTTTTAGATATTTAGAAGCGCATAAGATAACTTCTTTTTTAATAAGAGAGGTAGCAAACCCCACGCATATAGGAACGAATTTTGTTGAACAGGGGGAAGCTGTTTCTTTTTTATCTGATGGAATAATTATTTTATATAATGTTTTAAGAAAGAATGGAATTAGAGAAAGGGCTTTAGAAATTTTAAAACTTAGAGGAATAAACATAAAAAGAAGAATAGTCTCTTTTGAAATAAAAAATAAACAAATTTTTGTTGTTTATCCGAAGAAAGTCTTAAAAGGAGATTATCTTTTAACATAATTATGAGGGAAAAAAATTTGAAAGTGCAGAATATTGTTGCTACAACTTCTTTAGAAACAAATATCTCTCTTTCCAAACTAGCAAAAACACAACCAAATACTGAATACAATCCAGAAACATTCCCCGGTCTTGTTTTAAGGATTAAAGAACCTAAGTCTGCTGTCCTTGTTTTTTCTTCTGGAAAACTTGTTTGTACAGGAGTTAAATCTGTTGCTCAAGTGAGAGATGTCGTTAACCAAGTAATAAAACAATTAAAAAAAATAGGGGTTAAAGTAACAATAATACCAAAAATAACTGTTCAGAATATTGTTGCTTCTGGAGAAATCAAATTAAACTTAAATCTAAACCTTCTTTCTTTAGAACTTGAAAATACAGAATATGAACCTGAACAATTTCCAGGCCTTGTTTATAAACTTATCGAACCCCCTGCAACATTCCTTTTGTTTAGTAATGGAAAACTTGTTTGCACAGGAACAAAAAACAAGGAGCAATTAGAATATTCTATGAAGCAATTAGACGACAACATAAAAAGAGCTATAAAAGCGATAAAAGACAAAAATTTAATAGAAGAAAATATTTTTTGAGGTTTTATGTATAATCTTAATTTAGAAAGTTTATCTAAAAGAATAATTAAGGGGAAATTTAAGAAAATTTTAATTCAACTTCCCGATGGATTAAAACAAAAAGCAGAAAATATAACAAAATTCTTAGAGAAAAAAACAAAAGCAAAAATCCTTATTTGGCTTGGAAATTGCTTTGGTGGTTGTGATATCCCTTTCCAAGTTAAAAATATTGGAGTTGACTTAATTGTTCAATTTGGACATAATAAATATATAAAAGAAAAAGAATGGTAAAAATAATTTTTGTCCCGTGTGAATTTGATGAAGAAATTTTTTTAGATGAAAATTCAATTAAATCTTTAAAAGAAAAAAAAATTAATTCTCTTTTTATTTTTTCTTCTGTTCAGTTTAACACGAAAAATATAGAAAAACAATTAGAAAATATTGGAATAAAAATAAAAAAAACTAAGGCAAAAAGAACATTAAAAAAGGGACAAATTCTGGGTTGTGACTGTTATTCAGATAGTTTTTCAGAAGATATTTTTAATTCTTCTTCAGATATTCTATACATCGGTGATGGCCTTTTCCACCCTTTTTCTTTGTTGTTGGCTCAGAAAGAAAATTTTAGAAAAAATATTTTTGTTTTTAATCCTTTAAAGAAGAGCCTAACTATCTTAACAATAAAAGATATTCAAAATATAATCTCTAAATTAAAAAGAAATTTAAGAATTTTTTTAAACGCAAAAAAAATAGGAATAATTTCTTCAACAAAATATGGGCAGAACTATTTGGAAAGTTGCTTTAGTCTTAAAAAAGAAATTGAAAAAAAAGGCAAAGAGGTTTTTGTTTTCGTTTGTGACTTCGTAGATTTAAAAGAACTTGAAAATTTTTCCTTTATTGATTGTTGGATTAACACTGCCTGTCCAAGAATTGGACTTGATGATATTTTATCGACGGAAAAACCTTTAATAAATTTAAAAGATGCTTTAAATATTTACAAAATTTTAGACTCATAAAATAAAAAACTTCTTATGGTAAAAAAAAATTATCTTCTTGGAATAGAATGCACGGCACATACTTTTGGTATTTCTTTTATTGAAAAAAAAACAAAAAAAATTCTTTGTAACATAAAAGATGTTTTTACTACGGAAAAAGGTGGTTTAATTCCTACAGAATTAGGAAAACATCATATGAAGATTGCTGAATTTCTTTTTAAAAAGGCTCTTGAAAAAACAAAAATAAATGAAAAAGAAATTATTGCCGTTGCTGTTTCTTCTTCTCCAGGTTTGGCTCCGTGCTTAAAAGAAGGAATGATTTTCGCAAAAAAAATATCTTCTTCCTTTAAAATTCCCCTTGTTTGCGTTAACCATTGTATAGCTCATTTAGAAATAGGTGAACTAACTGGTGCAAAAGACCCTGTTTTACTTTATGTATCTGGAGCGAATACTCAAATAATCGCTTACGAAGGAAAAAAATATCGTATCTTTGGAGAAACTCTTGATTTAGGAATAGGAAACTTTATAGATTGTTTTGCAAGAGAATTAGGAATTGGATTTCCAGGAGGTCCGAAAATAGAAGAAATGGCAAAAAAAGGAAAAAAATATCTCGAAATTTCTTACCCTATAAAGGGAATGGATGTTTCTTTTTCTGGAATACTCGCGAAACTTATTCATTTAAAAAATAAAGGAGAAAAAAAAGAAGATTTAGCTTTTTCTATGCAAGAAACATCTTTTGCTATGCTTGTAGAAGCAGCTGAAAGAGCATTGGCTCATTTAGGAAAAAAAGAACTTTTATTAGGTGGGGGTGTTGCTTGTAATTCTCGTCTTCAAGAAATGTGTAAGATAATGTGTAAAGAAAGGGGATGTAAACTTTTTATTCCTGAAAAACAATTTCTTTTAGATAATGCCGCGATGATTGCTTATCTTGGTTTAAAGATGTTTGAAAAAAAGATTTTCTTCAAGCCAGAAGAATTAAATAAAGCTGATTTCAATCCTCGGGAAAGAACAGATATTGTCAAAGTTGAATGGAAATAAGAAAACTTAAAAATAGTTTTTGTTTTTATATTGTGTAATTTATAGCCCCATCGTCTAGCGGTCAAGGATACAGCCCTTTGGAGGCTGTGGCCCAGGTTCGAATCCTGGTGGGGCTACTTTTACATTCTGCAAAAAATAAATTTTTTAATTTTACTAAACATTCCCTAAATAAATATATTTAAGTCCTTCATTTTTTCCTATATCTTCGGCTTTTTTCAATTTTTCTAAAGGAGTAATAAAATATTTTTCGTCACAAAATTTATACATCGGAAAAAATCTTGAAATATGCCAAGGAACTTCACCTCTTTTATCTAAAGAAAAAATAAACTTTGCCATTTCTTTTAATTCTTTTTCAGAATCATTTAAATTTGGTATTATTAAACTAGTTATTTCAATATGAATTTTTTTCTTGTGTGCTTTTTTTATTGAATTTAAAATTTTTTTAAGATTTGCCCCACAATATTTTTCGTAGGTTTCTTTTTTAAATGCTTTTAAATCGATATTCATAGCATCTATTAATTTTTCTTTCATGAAAAAGTTAAGAACTTCCTCGGAAAAATAACCATTCGTAACCCAAACATTTTTTAAATTGTTTTTCTTTGCTAATTTTGAAATATCGTAAACAAACTCTGCCCATATTGAAGGTTCATTGTAAGTATAAGAAATTGAAGGACAAGAATATTCTAAAGCAGATTTCACTATTTCTTCTGGTTTTCTTTTTTTTACACAAAAACTTTTTTTACATTGAGAAATTTCAAAATTTTGACACCATGGACAAAGAAAATTACACCCAAATCCTCCGATAGAATAACTAAAACTCCCTGGCAAAAAATGATAAAGTGGCTTCTTTTCTATTGGATCAATATGTTCTGCTGAAACTTTTCCATATGTCAAAAGAAACAAATCTCCGTCTATATTCTTTCTTACACCACAAAATCCTTTTTTTCCTTCAGAAATTGAACATTTGTGGTTACAAGCAAAACACTTTACAAAATTTTCTTCCTTTTTATAAAAAATTGCTTTTTCCATAATTATTTTAAACTTTAAATATTTATATTTCTTATGAATTGGTATCTACAAAACAAAGAAAAACTAAAAAAAGCTCTTTCCTTATTTTTAAAAGACAAAAGAAAAGAGAAATTTAATGGTATAATTGTTCCTCATGCAGGATATCAATATTCTGGAGAAATTGCAGGAAAAGGGTTTTCTTTTTTAAAAAATTCAAAAAATAAAAAAGCAATTGTCCTCGGTCCAAACCATTATTACAATATTAAAGGCGTTTTTTCTTATTTAAAAGAATTCATTGAAACTCCGCTCGGAAAAATTAAGGTTTCTTCTTCTGATTTTCCACAAATTGATTTTTCTAGAGAGCATTCAATTTTTAATCAAATTCCTTTTTTACAATTTCTCAAATATAAAGAAATTCTTCCACTAATAGTTAGTTATATTTCCCCGGAAGAATCAAAAAATATAGCAGAAAAGATTTCAAAACTCGAAGGTGATTTTGTTTTTTCGACGGATTTGTCTCATTTTTTACCTTATGAAGAAGCAATAAAAAAAGACAAAAAAACAATAATGGCTATAGAAAACTTAGAAGAAAAATTTTTCTTAAATGAAGAAAATTCTGCATGCGGAGTTTTTCCTTTGTTAATTTTAATTAATCTTTGTAAAATAAATAATTGGAAACCGAAATTAATTCAATACAAAAATTCTGGAGATGTCACTGGAGATAAAAGTTCTGTCGTTGGTTATGCTTCTTTTATTTTTTAAAATTTCCTTTTTCTCTTTATGTAATTTAAAAGTTTTTCTCTTATAAATGGTTTTTCTTCTTCGATCATGTATCTAAAAGGAAGTTCAACACTTTCAATTTCATTAATTTTTATTTCTAGTTTGTCTTTAAAATTTAAATCTTTGAACTTTTTTCCTTCAATTATTTTTTTTACAACAAGAACGGCATTATCTGTAGGAAATTGTTTCTTACCGA
Source organism: uncultured archaeon (assembly GCA_937143345.1). Classification (GTDB taxonomy): domain Archaea; phylum Nanobdellota; class Nanobdellia; order Pacearchaeales; family GW2011-AR1; genus CAKZRD01. Next base: position 19,854 of record CAKZRD010000004.1, on the reverse strand, counting down.
GATTTCTAAAAATACAACCTTTTAATGTTGGCGATAATTCTTTTTTTGTTCTCTTTTTTGGTGGATGATCTCCTAAAATTCCTCCGAAAACAAAATAATCAAACTCTTTAGCTTCATTTGGAGAAATAGTTTTTTTTGCTTGCGGATCAAAAACACAAACTTTTTTTGGATTTATATTTTTTTCAAGAACAATCTTAAAAAATCTTTCTTTAAAACATTTCCCAAGTTTTTCTAAATTTTTGTTTCTTCTTTTTATATTCGTAAAAATAAGTTTTTCTTTTCCTACGATATCTTTAATACTTTCATACTCAATTAAACACCATGGCCAAACTCTTTTTTCCAAATGTTCTATAACAAACTTCATTTTTTACTAACGAATTTATTATCTTTTATATAAAATCTTAATTTTTCATTTAAATCTTTTTTTACACCTATTCTAAAACTCTCAATAATTTTAAACTCTTCTTTATTTTCTTCAATCCAAAATTCTTCCGAAGAGAAAATGTTTTTTTTATGTAATTTTTTATCTATTTTTAATGCTTTGGTTAATAAACCGGGACCTTTTGTTTTTCCATCGAAGTTTAATGGCTCAATCGCCCTAATAAGAACAGCTTCTGCTTTTCCCTCATCTCCACAAACGATGTTTAAAAGCCAATTGTTATGAACACCATAAACTAAAATTGTTCCTTTTTTCATTTGCATTGTTTTTTTTAAATCTCCGTTTTGACAAGCACGAGATGCTGGGTCTTTCTCATCAAAATAAGCTTCTGTTTCAACAATCTTCGCTCTTAAAATTTTGCTCCTTATTTTTCTACAAATAATTTTTCCAAGGAGAAATTTTGCAGCTTCTTTTGTTTCACTTAAATTTTCTTTATTTATCCTCATAAAAAAATAAGAAAAAAGTTTTTTAAATTATTATCGTTTCACTAACTTTGTCTTTTTTCTCTTCAAAATCGGCAACAAGCGCTTCTGTTGTTAAAACTAAGCTAGAAACAGAAACAGAATTTTGTAGAGCGGATCTTACAACTTTCGTTGGATCAATAACTCCTGCTTGAAATAAATCTTCAAACATTCCTGTTTTAGCGTTATAACCGAAATTTTCTTTTTTATCTTCTTTAACCTTGACTAAAACCTCTGATTCATCTTTTCCTGAATTTTTCACAATTTGTTTTATTGGTTCTTCTAAAACTTTTCTTAAAATGTTTAATCCTACTTTTTCATCTTTTTCAAACTCTTTTTCTATATAACTATCTTCTAAAATTTTTTTTGCTCTTAATAATGAAACACCACCACCTACAATAACACCTTCTTCTACAGCGGCCCTCGTAGCATTCAAAGCATCATCGATTCTTAACTTTTTCTCTTCAAGTTCTGTCTCTGTCGAAGCACCGACTTTAATTACAGCAACCCCTTTTCCTAATTTAGCTAATCTCTTCTTTAAATCTTCTTTTTTGTAATTTGAATCTGTATTTTTTATTTGATTCTCAATTGTTTTAATTCTTTTTTCTATATCTTTTTTATCACCTCTCCCCTCAATAATTGTCGTTTTATCTTCATGAACAACGACTCTTCTTGCACTCCCTAGAACATCTTCTCCAACTTCTTCAAGTTTTAATCCTTTTTCTTCTGTTATAACTTTTCCCCCTGTTATTATGGCAAGATCTTCTAAAATTTCTTTTTGTTCGTCACCGAAACCTGGGGCTTTGACAGCACAACATTTTACTGTTCCTTTTAATAAATTAATTATTATCGCTGCTAATGCCTCTCCTTCTAAATCCTCACAAATTATTAAAAGAGATTTGCCTTCTTGAGCAACACTTTCAAGAACATGAACAATTTGTTTTATAGAACTTATTTTTTTATTTGTAATTAAAATATAGGAATCTTCTAATTCTGCAATCATTTTTTCACTATCCGTAACCATATACGGAGAAATAAAACCCTTATCAAACTGCATACCTTCAACTACCTCCAACGTTGTTTCAGTACTTTTCCCATCTTCAACAGTAATAATTCCTTCATTTCCAACCTTTTCCATTGCTTCTGCAATTAAATTTCCTATTTCTTCGTCGTTGTTTGCAGAAATGCTTGCTACCTGAGAAATTGTTTTTTTATCTTTGACTTCAACACTTTTTTTTCTTAAATAATCAATTATTTTTTTTGAAGCTTTTTCTAAACCTCTCTTAATTTCTATAGGGTTTGCTCCAGCAGCAATATTTTTCATTCCTTCTTTGATTATTGACTGACCTAAAATAATAGCTGTAGTGGTTCCGTCTCCGGCAGCGTCTTGTGTTTTAGAAGAAATTTCTTTAATTAATTTTGCGCCTATATTTTCAAACTTGTCTTTAAGCTCAATCTCTTTTGCTATTGTAACTCCGTCATTCGAAACAAGAGGACTATTTCTGTCTAAAATAACTGTTCTTCCAGAAGGTCCAAGTGTAACTTTAACTGTATTCGCTACTTTATCAATTCCTCTAACTAATGCTTGCCTTGCATTATCCCCAAAAATTATTTGTTTTGTATCTGCCATTTATTCCTCCAATCTTGCTATAATATCTTTAAATTCTACGATAACATGTTTTTTCCCATCAATTTCAATATCTTCATTTGAATAACCAGCATATAAAACTGTTTCACCTATTTTTAATGGAAGATCTTTACCATCTTTATCTTTACCAATAGAAACAATAACGCCTTGTTTTTTTTCTTCATCAGATTTCGGAAGGTAAATCCCTCCTTTTGTTCTCTCTTCTTTCGCTTTTTCTATTCTTAAAAGAACTCTCTCTCCAAAAGGTATAACTTTCATTTTTTAAATAAAATTTTAATTAATTAGAAAAAATATAGTTTATTTATAAACTTTTTTGTCTTTTTTCTTATTATTTCTTTACAAAATGTTAAAAAAAGGAAAAATTTTTAAACAAAGTGTAAATATAACTGATATGAAAGATCTAACTAGGAGAGAAACTGAAGTTCTTTTAGAAATAATAAAAAATTGTAAAAAATCAGATCAAGAAATTGCAAGAAAGGTAAACACTAGTAGACAAACAATATTAAAAATAAGAAAAAAACTTGAAAATCTTGGAATAATTAGAAAATATCTTTCATTAGTTGACTTCTCTAAATTAGGATTTAATGTTCATGCAGTTATTATGTATCGATGGAAAGATTATTCAAAAAAGAAAGAATTCGAAGAAACAACAAATTTTATAAAAACCCAACCCGAGATTATCCTTTTTATTAAAGGGGAAGGAAATGGAAATAAAACTGATTTAATTATTTCTATCCACGAAACTTTAAAAGAGTATGAAAAATTTATTAGAAAGCTTAAATTTTTTTGGAAAGATAATGTTGACGAACTTGAAATATTTTTATCAACAACTGAAAATATAAACAAAGATTATGACTTTTCATCTTTTCTCATTAAAAAATTTGAAAATAAAAAGTTTGAATTTGAAACATAAAGTTTAAAAATCAATCAAAACTATTAAAAAAATGTTTTATGTTTTAACTGTTGAAGACTATGTAAGAGTTGAACCTTCTCTTTTTAATTTAGATAGTTTTGAAGCTGTTGAAAATCAATTAAAAAAAAGTTATGAAAACTTTCAGGATAGAGAGATAGGAGTTGTTATAGATGTTCTTGATGTTTTAGATGTTCGAGATGGAGTCATTATTCCAGAAGACGGGGCAGTATATTACAAATCTTTATTTAAAATAATCGTTTTTAAACCTGTTCTTCAAGAACTACTTTTTTGCAATGTTCAGGAAATAACTTCTTTTGGTGCATTTATGGATTTAGGGGTTGCAAAAGGAATGATTCATATTTCACAGGCAATGGAAGATTTTGTTTCGTTTTCTAAAAGCGGTTCATTAACTGGAAAAGAAACTAAAAGAAGCTTGAATGTGGGAGATAGGTGCTTGGCGAGAGTTATCGCAATTTCTCAAAAAACAGATGATGTTAAAATAGGTCTTACAATGAGACAACAAGGTCTTGGGAAAATTGAATGGGTAATTGCAGATAAAGAAAAAGAAAAAAGAGCGGCGGATAAAGAAAAAAAAGAAACTAAAAAAGAATCAAAGAAAAAATGAAAGAAAGAGCATGTTTAAATTGCAGAAGAATTTATGAAGAAGAGAAATGCCCAAATTGTGGAGAAAGTCAAAACATTGAAAATTTTAAAGGGGAAATAAATGTATTCGACATAGAAAAATCTATTATTGCAAAAAAGATGAAAATAAATTCAAAAGGAAAATTTGCTATTAAAACAAAATGAAATGCGAAATTTTAGAAAAGAAAAACAATCCTTTACTTAAAAGAGAAGAATTGCAAATAAAAATAGAAAATAATGTTTGTCCAAAAAGAGATGATTTAATTAAAGAACTTAATTTAAATGAAAATTGCTCTGTTGTAAAAAAAATATATTCATTTTTTGGAGAAAAAAATTTTAAAGCGGAGATTTTTGTTTACCAAACAAAAGAAGATAAAAATAAAATAGAAAAGATTCCAAGAAAAACAAGAAAAAAAATGCTCGAAGAATCTAAAAAACAAAGTGAGGTGAATAAATAATGGGTGTACAAAAACCAAAAGTTAAAGGAAAGAAAAAACACAAAAATTATCCTTCTTCTCAAAAATGGAAGTTCTATAAAATAGAAGGAGAAAAATTATTGAGAGAAAAATATTGTCCTAGGTGCGGTCCAGGGATTTTCTTAACAAAATCTCCTGACAGAAACTATTGTGGAAAATGCCATTATACTGAATTTGTAAAAAAACAATAAAATGTTACTAAAAATAAAAAATAAAAAGGAAAATATTTTTATTAATTGTGAAAAAGTTGGTTTTTGGAAAGGTTTTATTGGATTAATGTTTAAAAAAAGAAATTACAAAAATCTTTATTTTATAAAAGCTTCCAATATCCACTCTCTTTTTGTTTTTCATAATTTTTTAGCTGTTTGGTTAGATGAAAAAAACGAAGTTGTAAAAGTTGATTTAGTTAAACCTTTTCGTTTTTTAATAAAAAAACCTGCCAATGCAAAAAGGCTTGTTGAGGTTCAATTAAACGATAAAAATAAAAAAATAATCGAGAAGATTTTAAATTAGAAAAAACTGAAATGAATGAATTCTTTTTTTAATTTGTATTGAATAAAGAAAATTAAACAAAAAGCTTAAAATAACTGTTATTTTTTATTCTTTTATGGAATGTAAACAAAAACAAAATTTGAAAAAGTGTAATTGTAGTTACCCTGGTTGTCCGAGAAAAGGAATTTGCTGTGAATGTTTAAAACACCACTTAGAAAAAAGGCAGCTTCCTGCATGCTGTTTTCCAATTGAAATTGAAAAAACATTTGACAGAAGTTTTGAAAAATTTGCAGAGATTATTTCAAAGAAGAAAATATGAAAGAAATCTTAGTAGAAACAAAGAGAAAAGAAGAATTAATTGATATTACTATACTCATTGAGAAAGTTCTCGAAAAAGTAGAAATAAAAGAAGGAATTGTTCATCTTTTTTGCCCACATACCACTTGCGGCTTAACAATAAATGAAAATGCTGATGAAAACCTCCGGGAGGATATTTCAAATTTTTTGAACTCCTTAGTTAGAAAAGGCATTTGGCTACATGATAAAATTGATTCTAATAGTGACGCACACATAAAGACCTCTTTAATAGGCAATTCTTTAACAATCCCTTTTGAAAAAGGAAAACTAATACTTGGAACTTGGCAAAACCTCTTTCTATGTGAGTTTGATGGACCAAGAAAAAGAAAAATTTTAGTAAGTGTTTTAGAAAATTAAACAAAAAACTTAAATAATCTTAATTCTTTATTTTTTTATGGGAAAACAAATAGGGGTAGTAACAAATTATTTTAAACAAGTGAAAGCGGCAGCTATAAAATTATCTTCTCCTCTAAAGATAGGAGATAAAATAGAAATAAAAGGTGGGAAAAAAGATGTTGTTTTTATTGTTGAAAGCATGCAAATAAATCGCCAACCGATAAAAGAAGCAAAAGCTGGCGAAGAAGTTGGGATAATTGTGCCAGAAGATATACACAAAGATTATAGGGTTTTCAAAGTAAGTTAGATGGATAAAAAAGTTCTTTTAAAGATAGCAAGAGAAGCCATAATCTCTGAATTAGCGGGGAAAAATTTAGTTGTTGAGGAAAAAATAAAAAGAGAATTTTCTGAAAAGAGGGCTTGTTTTGTGACTTTAAAAAAAGATGGTGAATTAAGAGGTTGTATTGGGAGCCTAATTCCTCGACAGGAACTTTGGAAGGATGTTATTGAAAATGCTAAAAATGCTGCTTTTAAAGATCCGAGATTTTATTCTGTTTCAAAAGAAGAAATTAGGAAAATAAAAATAGAGATATCTATTTTATCTTTACCAAAAGAAATTTCTTACAGGGGTTTAGATGAATTAAAAAGAAAGATAAAAGGCAAAGGAGTTATTCTTTCTTATACTCTTCACTCTGCTACTTATCTTCCACAGGTTTGGGAAGAAATTGAAAATGAAGAAGAATTTTTGTCTTCTTTGTGCTTAAAGGCAGGACTTCCTGCAAACTTTTGGAAAGAGAAAACTTTAAAAATAGAAACTTATAGTGTTGATAAGTTAGAGGAATAAAGTTATGAATAAGGCAAAATTAAATTTTCTTATTGATTTTTTAGCATTTTTATCTTTTTTCGTAACTGCCATAACAGGACTAGTGATATTTTTCTTTATACCTCCAGGAATCAGACAAGGGAGATATATAGAATTTTTAGGTGTTCAAAAGCAAGTTTGGTCCCAAATACATAACTATGCCGGTCTTTTAATGATTTTATTTGTTTTAATACATATAGTTTTACATTGGAAATGGATTAAATCAATGACAAAGGACTTATTCAAGAAAAGATGATTTCTACTTTAACTAAATTGTTCGGAGGAATAGATGAAATTGTATGTAGGAAATTTGCCTTTTAGTATTACAGAAGATAATTTGAAAGAACTATTTTCTTCTTATGAACCTACAGAAGTTGTTTTGATAAAAAACAATTTTTCTGGGAAATCGAAGGGCTTCGGTTTTGTTGTTATCGAAGCGGAAGAAAGTGCTAAAAAGGCAATGGAAGAAATGAACGGAAAAGAAGTCGAAGGAAGAGCTTTAAAAGTTGCAGAAGCTCAACCTATGACAGAAAGACCAAAAAGAAATTTCAATAGAAGAAATTTTGGTAGAAGACAAGGATTTAGAAGAAGAAGCTTTAACTAAATAAATCTTTTTCCTTATTTATTTTTTTTATTATTTTTTTCAAATCTTTGAAATTTTTTATTATAAAATCAGGGGAGTATTTTTTTATTTCTTTTAAACTCGACCAAGAGCAATTGTTATGAATAGCAACAGAGTAACATCCTGCTTTTTTAGCAAATACTACATCTGAAAATCTATCTCCTATATAAATCGCTTCTTTTTGATTTATATTGTATTTTTTAAACAATTTTTTCAACATTTTGTCTTTTGTAGAAAAATCATCGGCTCCATAAACCTCATCGAATAACCTTCCCAACTTTAATTTTTTAATTGCCATTTTTAAAAAAATATTCTCAGAATTGGAAACAATTACCATTTTATATCTTCTCCTTAATTCAAATAATGGCTTAACAGAAGAACAAAGAGATAAACTACTTAAATAAACTCTTTCTATCAAAGATTTATAGTAAAGATTTTTAATTTTCTCTCTTAATCTCTCATCCATATTTAATTTTTTAAGAATTTCTTCTATTTTCATACCAAAAAGTTTTTTTATTTTTGACTTATTATATTTAAAATCGATCTTATCTAAAACTTCAAAAAATAATTTTTCTAGAATATTTCTTGTTTGGGAGATAGTCCCATCAAAATCAAAAAAAATTACTTTAATCATATGATGAAATACTAGTTCTTTTAAGAATTTCTTTAAGTTTTGCTTCGTTTTCTTCTTTATCTGAGATTCTCTTAACAATGTAATATGTGTTGCCGTCTTTTTCTATTTTTTCTGTTCTAACCTCTCTCAAAAGTTTGTTTTTAACTCTTTCAGAGATTACAACATTATTATTTGAAAAGTTTTGTGATATTCTCCTACTTATAAAAATTGAGTTATCAATGTTTGTATATTTTAATTTACCATTTTCAATTTTTGAGATTAAATCTCCAGAACTAATCCCTATACCTAAATTAATTTTTTCTTCAAATTTTTTGTTTAATTCTTCGACTGCTTTAGATATTTCATAAGAATATTTTATCGCAGAATATTCGTTTTTAAAAGATTTTGTTTTTTTAGGTGAAAAAATAGTTACAATTTCGTTTTCTTTAAATTCAAAAACAGCATTATACTTATTTAATTCTCTTATTATTTTTTCAAGTCTTTCTTTGCTTTCTTTTGATATTTTGTTTTTTATCTTTAAAACAATAAAAGTTGCAGGCTCTTTCGTACCTTCTAAAACTAAAGAAGACTCTGCGTTGCTGATGTTACTTTTGATATTGATAAATTCTCCTTGTTTTTTTATTTCTTTTTTTGAAATCTTTTCTTTAATTTTTTTAGTTAAATCAAAAGTTTTATTTCTATAACGGAAAAACAATACAACAACCAAAAAAATCAATAAAACCCCAATGAAAGTCCAAATAATAGGGTAATCGGAAAATATAAAATATTTTTTAACTTCCCTAACATCAACAACTCTTCCGGTCAATAATAATGTTTTTTCAACACTTTCATTTCCTGCGCTTAGTTTAACATTCTGTTTTCCAGGACCAGAAAGAACAAATTTTCTTTCTTCTCCGGGAGCTATTGATAAAGTTAAATTTCTAGCTTCACCCCCTATATTAAATAAAACATCTCCGTTATAAATATCATTTCCAATATTTTTTATAACAATTATCGATGAATTCTCAAAAAACTCAAAATCGATTTTTGCAAGTTTTAGGATTTTAATATCTCTTTCTTCTCTAATTTTGCCAAAAGAAGAAACTAAAGTCCATACTCCAGGTGTTTCGTTTGCTTGTATTTTTATGGAATCAGAACTTCCTGATTCTATGTTTCTCTTTATTATTTTTGTTTTATCTGGAGAAACAAATTCGATATTAATTAAACCTTTCATTGGTTTTCCGGATTGATCATAAATATTAGCCTGATATTTTAATTCTTCACCCGGATTTATTTCTAAAGAGGATAAAGTTAAAGGAACTGATTTAGGGATTTGGTTTATCTTTAAATTTATCGTTTTATTTTCGAAATTATTTACTTTTTTGTCTTTTCCTAAATCATAAACGAAAACATTTAAAGAATAATCTCCTGCTTCTTTGTTTGGCTTAGTAGATAAGATTTCTTTCAAATATCCTTCTTTAATTTCTTTTTCAAAAGAAACAACTCCTTCAATCTTAACAAAACCATTAAACTTCTCTCCATTTTCTTTTATTGCTTTTATTTCTAAAACAATGTTTTCTCCAGGATCATACGAATATTTATCTAAACTTAAATCAACTTTAACTTTGTTAGAAATTTTAAATTTTGGAGATGATGAACTCTCGCTACCCAATATTACTTTTAGATAACATTCTCCTGAAAGATTATTTATATAACTTCTCTCTAAAAAAATTTTTGTGTTTAATTTTTCTTCTTTTCCGGCTTGGAAATAGTTCTCAATTCCTTTATAAAATATTATTATTTCTTTTTCTTCTCCACAATTCAAAGAATACTCAAAATTTCCTGATTGTGATGAAGGATTTAGTTTTATTGTAACACTTATCTCATCCCCTAAATTATAAAGCTCTTTAATATCTGAAAAAGAAATTGTTGCAAAAACATGGTTAATAGCAAATAGAAATAAAAATAAAAAGAGTATCTTTCTTCCCATCTAATTTAAAGAAAAAAAAGGTTTAAAAAGATTATCTCTAACAACAATATAATTTGTCCCCGCTAGATTTTTCTCCTCCGAAAGGATTTCCCGTTTCTCTTACTTTCTTAATCATCTCTTTGTTTTCTTTTATGTTTTTTTCTTCTAATGACAATGATTCTCTAATTTTGATAATTGCATCGCAAATTTTTAATTTTATTGGACATTTTTCTTCACAGGCCTTACATAAAGTACAATGAAAAAAAGAATCTGTAAAAACATTTTTTATTGCTAAAGAAGAATGACCTCTAGGAGAAAGATGTTCTTCCCTTAAAACAGAAAAAACAGGGCATATGGACTTACACATTCCACATTTAATGCATGAAGAAAATATTTCTTTTGCTTCTTCTATAGCATTCTTACTTTGAATTTTGTTTTGCTCTTTCATCCTCTAAAATTTTGTAAATTTAATAAGAAAAGATTATTTTTAAATTTTTTAAAATCCTTTTTTCTTATTGTTGCTCCTGCAGCATTTAAATGCCATCCACTAGAAGAATCTTTCAAATTTTTAGTAGCATATTTAATAAGATTATAAAGATTAAATTCTCTTGATTGGTTTCTTAAAGAAATATTTACTTTTTCATTAGAAGGAGTTAAAAAAACATAAATTTCGTCCTTTTTAAAAGAAGAAATGTAATTTATTAAAATGCTTTTTATATTATATTCGGGCTCAAAATAAAAAAATTTTATTTTTCCTTTTTTCTCAGATTTCTCTTTAAATTCTCTTACGAATTTATTAAATTCTTTTTGGACTTCATCGTTATATTTTTTGAAAATTTTAAGTTCTTCTATAGAATTTAAACCTTTAAGGATATAAAAAAAACTTTTTTCTTTGTTTTTCTCGAAGTAAATTATTGCTCTCGCCAGCATATACATAACCTCTTCTTTAAAATAATTTAAAGATTTTCCACTTTCTTCAAAAAACTCGTTTAAAAACTCTTTATTTTCTTCATATTCATTTCCAAAATCTGCCAAAACACCTAAAACAGAAAGCCATTTTTTTCCCCATACAAGTTCATAAACTGTTCTTGAAGAAGGAATAAAGCCAAGATCTGTTGTTCTAAACTCATATATATTTTTTCTCCAAATATTTTCTTTTGATTGGTGATGATCTGTATAAAAAACTTTTATTTTTTCTGGAATTTTCATTAAATCTTGCAAGATATTTTCTAGAGCAAAATCAGAAATAATAACTATCATTTTATTACTTATATTAAAATCAGAAATTTTATTTTTCCAATAGTCAATAAAAAAAACATCTATTTCTATACAATCTTTTTTTTTAAAAAAATCATAGAAAAGGACACCACAGACTATTCTGTCTAAATCTGTGTGCGTAAAAATAGCTATTTTGTCTGTTTTTTTTATATTTTCAAGAAAATTTTTTTCTTCTTCAAAAGAAATCTTCATACTATTTTATTTTTATTGAATTTATTTAATGGGTCAAGGCGTTTTTTTATCGACTCAAAAAGTTTTTTATCATTTGGATCTAAAAAAGATTTTTTTAATAAACCGATTCCGTGTTCTCCGGTTATTTGCCCGAAGTTCTTTTTAACAAGAGACATCATATCGCTAATTAAATGTTCTTTTTCTTTAGAAAAACAAGGATGAAAAATTCCAACCGAAATATGAGCATAGAATGGAATTTCTTTTTTTTCTAGCCATTCGACTAAAAATAAAGATTTTTCAAGCATTATTTTCGGATCTTCAATTAAATAATATCCTTCGGACGCTAGTTTCGGAAAAAGAGAATCTCTTACATAATAAATTTCCTCGCTTTTCTTTAATTTTTCTTTGTCTTTTGCTTCTTCTTCAAACTCTACTATTAAAGAATAAACTTTTCCTAATCCTAAAAAATTAGAAATTTTTTTATCAAAAAACTCTATAGCTGAAATATTACTCCTTTGCTTTAGTTCCTTAACTTTTTGAATAATATCTTCATATTTATCAAAATAAAAGATCTCGACATATCTTTTTTTTCCCTCTATTAATTGAAGGCACGCCCTTACTATAACTCCTGTTATTCCTTCCATCCCAACATAATCTTTTAAATCCGTTTTTGGAATTCTTATTAACTCTCCTTTAAAATTAACTACTTCAATCCATCTTACCCAATCTCCGGTTTTACCATATTTTATTGCTCTTGTTCCGACGGCATTTGTTGCTATCATTCCACCAATAGTACAAATTGAATGGGAAGAAGGATTTAAAGGGAACTCTAAACTATATTTATCTAAATACTTTTGTAATTCATCTAAAATAACTCCTACTTCAACTAAAATTGTTTTCTTTTCTTTGTTTAATTCCAATATTTTGTTTAGTTTTGATAAATCCAGAATAGAATCCCCTTGCGGAACACTGCCACCTACTAAACCTGTTCCCCCGCCACGTAAAGTTAAATTTTTTTCTTTTTTTACAATTTTCTTAACTTCTTCTATTGTTTGTGGCAAATAAACTTTATTCAATTTACCTTCTTTTTGAGAAGCGTCAAAATTATATGCTAAAATTTCTTTTTTATTCATAAAAAATAAAAGAAAATGTCTTTTAAAATGTTTTTTATTAGTGAAAAATTTAAATTTTAAAAAAGAGTAGTAACAAAGATTTATAAAGAAGTTTTTCAAAACGCAATATATTGTGTGTAAAAAGATAAATAAACATAACATATTGTAGTTATTAAAAAAAATGAAATGCCCTTTTTGCCAACATGAAGAAACAAGAGTTGTTGATAAAAGAGACATAAAAAATATAACAAGAAGAAGACGGGAGTGTCTTAAATGTAAAAAAAGGTTCACAACATACGAGAGAATAGAAGTCGAATTAAAAGTTATAAAAAAAGATGGTTCTAGACAGGATTTTGATATTGGAAAAGTAAAAAAAGGAATAGAAAAAGCGATTGAAAAAAGGCAAATAAGTTCTGAACAAGTAGAAAAAATTGTTTCTGAAATAGAATCTGAAGTTTATAAAATCTCTAAGGGTAAAGAAATAGAATCAAAAAAAATAGGAGAAATTGTGATGAAAAAACTAAAAAAATTAGACAAAATTTCATATATAAGATTTGCTTCTGTTTATAGAGAATTCGCCGATATTGAAGATTTTAAAGAAGAATTAAAAAATTTAATCAGATTAAAAAATGGATGAGGAAGAGGTTTACAGAAGAAGATTGCCTACAACAAGAAATTCGCTAATCCATAAATTTTCTATCGGTGGGTATGAAGGTTATCTAAATGTTGGTCTTTATGAAGATGGAAAACCTGGAGAAATTTTTATAACTATGGCAAAAGAAGGAAGTACTCTTGGGGGTGTAATGGACTCTTTCGGAATCGCTATCTCTCTTTGTTTGCAATATGGTGTTCCACTTAAAGAGCTAGTAAGAAAATTTTCAAATACCTACTTTGAACCTAGCGGATATACTGGCAATGAAGAAATCCCTAAAGCAAACTCTATAGTTGATTATATCTTTAAATGGTTAGGAAGAACTTTTTTAACAGAAGAAGAGAAAAGATATTCTGGAATACTAAATAACTTAGAAAAAATAGTTCAATAAGATGGTAACAAAAATAAGAAAAAGAGATGGAAGTGTTGTTTTATTTAATCCAGATAAAATTTTCAATGCTGTTTGGGCAGCTGTCCGTGCTGTTGGTGGAGAAAATAAAGAAAAAACAAGGGAAATTTCAGAAGAAGTTGTAAAAAAAGTTAATGAAAGATTCGGAGAAAACGGAATTCCTGGTGTTGAAGATATCCAAAATATTGTCGAAGAAACTTTAATTAAAAGGGGACATGATCAAACAGCAAAAGCATACATTTTGTATAGAAAATCTAGAGAAGAACTTCGTTATGTTAAAGGGCTTTTTGACACAATTGAAGCTGTTGAAGATTACATCGGAATGAATGATTGGATGGTTAAAGAAAATTCAAATATGGGTTATTCATTACAAGGTTTAAACAATTACATCGCAACGAAAATAATTCAAAATTATTGGTTGAGGAGAATTTATCCTGAAAGTATAAGAAAAGCTCATGAAGATGGGGATTTTCACATACATGATTTAGGAACTCTTGGGGCTTATTGCGTCGGATGGGATTTGAAAGATTTGCTGAGTGTTGGTTTTAAAGGAGTTAAGGGAAAAGTTCAATCTGCTCCTGCAAAACATTTAAGAACAGCTCTCGGACAAATTGTTAACTTCTTTTACACATTACAAGGAGAAACTGCTGGTGCACAAGCATTTTCAAATTTTGACACTCTTTTAGCACCTTTCGCAAGATATGATAATTTAGACTATAAGGGTATTAAACAAATTATGCAAGAATTTATTTTTAATTTAGCTGTGCCGACGAGAGTTGGTTTTCAAACACCTTTTACAAATATAACTCTTGATTTAAAAGTTCCTAACTACATAAAAGACGAACCAGTAATTATCGGAGGAATTCCAAAAAAAGAATGTTATAAGGATTTTGAAAAAGAAATGAAAATGATAAACAAGGCTTTTGCAGAAACTATGCTTGAAGGAGATGCTGCTGGTAGAGTTTTTACTTTTCCTATTCCAACATACAACATCACAAAAGATTTTGATTGGGAAAATGAAGAATATAAACCTATATGGGAAATGACTGCGAAATATGGAATTCCTTATTTTTCTAATTTTATAAACTCAGATATGAATCCAGAAGATGCGAGAAGTATGTGTTGTAGATTAAGGTTAGATCAAACAGAATTAAGAAAGAGGGGTGGGGGTTTATTTGGAGCTAATCCACAAACCGGAAGCATCGGCGTAGTTACAATAAATATGGCAAGAATAGGTTTTTTATCTTCGAATGAAGAAGATTTCCTAAAAAGAGTTAAAGAATTAATGGAATTGGCAAAGGAAAGTTTAGAGATAAAAAGAAAAACTATAGAAAAACTAACAGAGCAAGGGCTTTATCCTTATTGCAAGTTTTATTTAAGACAAGTTAAACAGCGTTTTGGTCAATATTGGAAAAATCATTTTTCTACAATAGGTTTGCTTGGAATTAATGAGGCGATAATTAATTTTATGCCTGGAGAAAACATTGCAACAGAAAAAGGAAGAAAATTTGCTTTAAAAGTTTTAGATTTTATGAGATTAAAATTAGAAGAATATCAAAAAGAAACTGGAAATATCTATAATTTAGAAGCGACACCTGGTGAAGGAACAACTTATAGGTTTGCAAGATTAGATAAAAAAAGATTTGGAGGAAAAATAATTGTTGCCAATGAAAAAGATATTCGCGAAAAAAATGCGCATCCTTACTATACAAACTCAACACATTTACCTGTTAATTACACGGATGATTTGTTTGAAGCACTTGATTTACAAGACGAACTTCAGACAAAATACACTGGCGGAACTGTTTTTCATGCTTTTTTAGGAGAAAAAATTTCTTGGGAAGCCGCGAGAAATATTGTTAAAAAAGTTTGCCAAAATTACAAGCTTCCGTATTTTACTTTAACACCTAGTTTTTCTATCTGCCCAATACATGGTTATTTGGAAGGAGAACACGAATATTGCCCTAAATGTGACTTGGAAAATGATTATCACGAAGGTGAACCTTTCGAATTAAATGAGGAGGTAAAATGAAAAAGAGGACAAAATGTGAGGTCTATTCAAGAATTTGCGGCTACATTCGCCCAGTAGAGCAATGGAATGAAGGAAAAAGAGCCGAATTTTTTGATAGATCAAAATTCAAAATAGAATGAAAATAAAATATCTACAGAGAACAACTTTGGTTGATTATCCGGGACAAATAGCTTGTACTATTTTTTTATTCGGCTGTAATTTTCGTTGTAGTTTTTGTTATAATCCGGAACTTGTCTTAGAAGAAAAAACTCCTGACATCGATTTAAATGAAATATTTAATTTTTTAGAAAAGAGAAAGGGTCAATTGGAAGGTGTTTGTATAACTGGCGGAGAACCGTTAGTTAGTTTAGAAGAAAATTTTTTAAAAAAAATAAAATCTTTTGGTTATAAAATAAAAATTGATACAAATGGAAGTTTTCCTGAAAAACTAAAATTTTTCATTAATAATTCTCTTGTTGATTATGTTTCAATGGATGTTAAAGGAAAGAAAGAAGATTATAGAAAAATAACAAATGTTAATGCAGATTTAAATAAAATTGAAGAAAGTATGAAGATTATTTCTTCTTTAAATGATTATGAATTTAGAACAACAATTTTAAAAAAATTTCACGAAGAGAAAAGCGTTATTGAGGAAATCAAATGGATTAACTCTGTTGTAGGAAAAAAAATAAAAAGATTTTGTTTGCAAGGTTTTAGAAACGAAGGAAAATATATCGATAAAAAATTTAAAGAAGAAAAAAACACAGAAGAAAATTATTTAAAGAATATAAGGAAAGAATTAGAAAAAGAAAATCTTTGCGAGGAAATTTTAATAAGAGTATGATAATCGGAATAACTGGAACAAAAGGAGCTGGAAAAGGAATTGTGGCGGAAATTTTAAGAGAAAAAGGTTTTTTTTATCTTTCTACTTCGGACGAGGTTAGAAAAGAAGCGATAGAAATGGGAATTAACAATTATACTATTAAAGATTTGCAAGATATAGGAAACAAGATAAGAGAAAAATTTGGAAAAGGCGAATTAGTTAAAAGATGCTTAAAAGAAGCAAGAGAAAAAAAAGATATTGTTATCGACGGAATAAGAAATTTGGGAGAAATTCAAGAAATTAAAAAACAAAATGGGATTATTATCGGTGTTGATGCTCCTGTAGAAAAAAGATTTGAAAGAATTTTGGCGAGAAAAAGAGAGAGTGACCCGAAAACACTTGAAGAATTTAAAAAGATGGAAGAAAGAGATTTTGGAATAGGAGAAAAAGAGGAAGGACAACAGGTTAAACTTTGTCTTGAGAATTCGGATTATTTAATTTTAAATGATTCTTCTATTGAGACATTAAAAACAAAAGTAGAATATATCTTATTAAAAGAAACGACAAAAGAAGAATCGATTAATCGTGGAGAGGGAATTACTAACTATAAAAGACCTTCGTGGGATGAATATTTTATGGAAGTTTGTAAGACGATTGCAAAAAGAGCTACATGTGATAGGGGAAGAAGCGGTTGTGTTATAGCAAAAAACAATCATCTTTTAGTTGCTGGTTATGTTGGTTCTCCGAAAGGTTTTCCACATTGCGACGAAGTTGGACATTTGTTTAAAAAAATTATTCACGAAGACGGAAAGGTTACAACACATTGTGTAAGAACTATTCATGCAGAACAAAATGCTATCTGCCAAGCAGCAAAACTTGGAATTTCTATAGAAGGTGCTACTCTTTATTGTAAAATGACTCCTTGTAGAACTTGTGCTATGATGATAATAAATTCGGGAATCAAGAGGGTTGTTTGTGAAAAAAAATATCACGCAGCAAAAGAAAGCGAAGAAATGTTTGAAAGGGCTGGAATTGAATTGGTTTATTTTGAGGACAAAGTTGAGGAATATAAAAATCAATAAGTTTTTAAAGAAATTTTTATTTGAATATTAATGGAAAAGAGTGTCAAGATAAGTTTGATAATTTCTTTAAGTGTTATTATTATAGTTGGAATAATTGTTTTCGCTGTTCTTCAATTAAAAGGAAAAAATTCCTCGACAATTTCTTCTGTTGGGGAAGCGGAAATTTCTGTTACACCTGATATTATTGCCTTGTATTTAAATATTGAAACGCTTGCGAATAGTTCTAAAGAAGCAAATCAAAAAAATTCTGAAATTTATGATAGTTTGTCTGAAAATTTAAAAAAACTCGCAATAGAAGAGATAAAAACAAATTCTTTTAATATTTTTGAAGATATAGAATGGACGCGATATGGAAAAAAATCAAACGGCTGGAAAGTTGTTCATTCTTTAGAGATAAAAATTGATTCTTCAAACAAAGAAATAGGAAAAATTATCGATGAATCTTTGAAAGCTGGGGCTAACATTGGTTGGATAAATTTTGAGTTGAGTAAAGGAATTGAAACGAAAACAAAAGCAGAAGCGATAAAACTTGCTTCCCATGATGCAAGAACAAAAGCAGAGGCATTAGTTTCTGGGCAAGGAAAAAAATTAGGAAGATTAATCTCAATAGAAGAGAGTTTTGAATATTCTCCTTGGAGATTTTACGAAGCGCGAGGAGATTCTTCCGAAGATGTTTCTTCTTTTGTAAAAGCAAATATTTCTCCTTCAAAAAGAAAAATTTCTTCTAGAGTTAGGGCTGTTTATGAAGTGAAATAAAAAAGCTTTTTATATAAATAAAAACTGAAAGAATTAAAGAAGAAAGGAGATAAATAAAATGTTAGATATAAAAACTTTAGAAAACTGGCTTTGGGAAGCTGCTTGTAAAATCAGGGGTCCTGTTGATGCTCCTAAATACAAAGATTATATTTTACCTTTAGTATTCTTAAAAAGACTTTCAGATGTTTTTGATGAAGAGATTGAAAAACTTGCACAAGAGTATGGAGATAAAAAAACTGCTGAAGAATTAATTGAAGAAGATCATTCTCTTGTATGGTTTTACATTCCTAAAAATTCTCGCTGGTCGGAAGTTTTCAAGCAAAGCACAAGGCTTGGAGAATTCTTGACTGATGCAGTTAGAGCAATCGCAAGAGAAAACCCAAAACTTCAGGGAGTAATAGACATAAGAGATTTTAATGAAACTGCCGCAGGACAAAGAATAATCAGTGATGAACTATTGAAATCTTTAATTGATGTTCTCAATAGACATAAGATAGGACTTAAAGATGCAGAGCCAGACATTCTTGGAAGAGCTTATGAATATTTGCTCAGAAAATTCGCAGAAGGCTCAGGACAAAGCGCAGGAGAATTCTACACACCAAAAGAAGTTGCAATTCTAATGGCAAATATGCTTGACCCAAAAGAAGGAGAACTTGTTTACGATCCCTGCCTTGGCTCAGGCGGTTTACTCATTAAGATATTCTTAAAGTTTAAAGAAAAATATGGGGAAGATGAAAAAATAAAGCCTTTGCAGTTTTTCGGGCAGGAAGTCTTGCATGGAACTTATGCTATGGCAAGAATGAACTCATTTATTCATAAGATGGAATCAGAGATTGCCCTTGGCGATACAATGAATAAGCCTGCTTTCAAAAATAAAGACGGCTCCTTGATGAAGTTTGACATTGTTGTTGCAAATCCAATGTGGAATCAGAATATTTTCAAGCAATCTACTTATGAAACAGACACTTTCAACAGGTTTGTTTATGGCTTCCCACCAAACAGCTCTGCTGACTGGGGCTGGGTTCAGCATATGTTCGCTTCTTTGAAAGATAAAGGAAGAATGGCAGTTGTTTTAGATACTGGAGCAGTTTCTCGTGGATCTGGAAATGAAGGCTCAAGCCGTGAGAGAGATATAAGAAAAGCATTTGTTGAAAATGATTTAGTTGAAGCTGTTCTTTTAATGCCTGAAAATCTTTTTTATAACACAACTTCAGCAGGAATAATCCTTGTTATCAATAAAGATAAGAAACACAAGGATAAAGTTTTAATGATTAATGCTTCTAAACTCTTTGAAAAAGGCAGACCTAAAAATTTCTTGCCAGATGCAGCAATAAAACAGATTTCTGATATTTACTTAAATTTTACTGAGAAAAAAGGAATAAGCAAGATTGTAACAAAAGAAGAGCTTGTAAAAAATGATTACAATTTAAGCCCTTCTCGTTATGTTTCAACAAACGGCGAAGATACAACTCTGCCTTTAGATGAAGCTGTTGTATTGCTCAAAGAAGCAAAAGAAGAACAGCAAAAAGCAGACACCAAATTAAAAGAAGTCTTGGAGCAGTTAGGGTTTGAGATAGAATGACAACACAACAAACACTCCAAACAGAAGAATACAAACAAACAGAATTAGGAGAACTGCCGAAGGATTGGGAGGTTGTCAAAGTTAAAGAGGTTTCAGAAAAATTAAAAGCAGGTGGAACTCCTTCAAGAGGTAAAAAAGAATATTGGAA
>CAKZRD010000003.1 GCA_937143345.1 uncultured archaeon | reverse complement strand
AAGAGAAGCAAGAGCACAACGAGAATGGCTGACCGGAGAAGCGGAAGCACAAAGAAGATGGCAAGCGGCAGAACGAGCCGCACAGCAAACTTGGACTGCAGAACAAGCAAGATTAGCACGGGAATGGCAAGCAGCGCAAAGAGAAGCAGAAAGAGCTTGGCAAGCAGGTGAATATGAAAAAGCAAGAAATTGGCAAGCAGAAATGGCAAGATTAGAACACCAATATAATTTAGAAATAATGCGAACCCAAGAAGACATTTATAGGCGAATGATGGAAAAGCAAAGAGAGTTAGCACAACCAAGAGGTCTTTGGGAATATTTATTTGGAGCGCCTGGGGGACAACCTGGGTTAATCCCTACATTATCACCTTTAGGAGCGGCTTTTTTAGCAAGAGGAACAACTAGAGGTCTTGGAGGTGCTTTAGCTGCTGGATTAGGAACTGCGGCAGGATTAGGAACTGCGGCGGGATATGGAGGAATAACAGAGCCATTAGTTAGTGCTTATTATGCTACTCCTTATAGAGTTCCTACCGCTGGAGTAGGAGGATATATAGGCCCATATGTAGAACTTGGGCCTTAAAAATAAAGGAGGTGAAAGAATGCCACCTGAAGAAAAACTTATTCCATCTTTACCAGAATTACCACGATTAGACCCTTCCTTATATACATATGTATTTAGAAGACAACCACCAACTGTAACATTTCCACCACCACTTCCAGAACCAAGATATGGATTACGAGAAGCAATAGAAAGTGCTTTAGCAACTTATTTTACTGCTGAAAGAGCACGGAGAGAAAGAGAAAGAGAAGCATTAGAAACTGCTTTACAAATAAGAGGATTAGAAGAAGCAAGAAGAAGACCTATAATAGAAAGTTTAATGAGACAGGCAGAGGTAAGAGGTATGAGGCCTGAAATAGTAGAAGCAATAAAGCGAGTAACAGGATACGAATTATCACCTTATGAAATTCCTGTGACGCCGACTCAAGCAGAACAATGGAGAGAATATTTAAAAGAAAAGCATAAATTAGAATTGGAAGAGATAGAAGCAAGACAAAAAGCAGAATTAGAAAAAATAAAAGCAAGAGAAGAGTCTGCAATAGCACAAATAAGAGAAAAAGGAAGAATAATGGCTGAAGCAATAGAAAAAAGAGGTATTGAAAAAGCAAAAGAGAAAGGATTAGAAGATACTTTTATGAAAGAATTAAAAGATTTAAGTAAAGTTCTTTCTGATTTTATGACACCTTCAAGTCTTAAAGCAGAAGCTATAAATAAATTTATTAAAAAATGGAATTTAGATTTAGAAAATTTCACATCAGAAGATATATATAATATTTTTGCAACTCCAGCAGAAACCTTTTTTGATAGATTACTTTATTTTTTTGGAATTAAAAGAAAAGAAACTCCAACCCTTCCTAAAAAAATTCCAACCCCCTCAAAAAAAACTCCATCTCCTTCACCTGAAGATAGAGACCCGCTTGGAATAAGATAAAAATAAATAATGACAATTGTAGATTTTGGTAGAAAAGTCAAAAAAAAATATCCTGTTTATGAAGATATAGATGATTTTGAATTAGGGGTACAAGTATTAAAAAAATATCCTGTTTATAGAGATTTAATAGATAAAGAAGAAATTTCTAAAATAGAAACCCCAATTGATATTTTACCTTTTATTGTTGGGCCAGAAATAAAAAAACCTCCT
>CAKZRD010000002.1 GCA_937143345.1 uncultured archaeon | reverse complement strand
TATCAAAGTAGGGTCAGTACCACAAGCAGTCACTTTACCACCACTTAAATATACCATTTCACCTTTTTTAAAACTTTGCGTTGCGGCTTCAGGCAATACAGTTACTTCAGGTCTATTTCCCGACCTAGTTCTTGCGGGATATACTGATATTCTCGCCACAATTGCCATTTTATATCACCTCCTTTTTTATACATAAGTTTTTTATAGTAGTTAAATTATACTTTTTTGTCCTCGTATTTCTTCTTCTTTTATTTCTATATCTTTATCTAATCTTGCTTCATAACTTTGTTCTATTTCTTTTAATTTTCTTTCGTGCGACTTTTTAGCATTCTCTTGAATTTCTTTTGGTCTTTTTGCTAAAATTAAATCACCTACTTTATATTCACTTTCTTGAGTACCTTTTTTTAATTTACGATTATATTCATGGTCTATCTCATAATGCCCTGCAAATCTTTTTATATTTATATTTTGTTCTACATTTCTTAAAAACCGATAATGATAATTGGGGTCCAAATATTTTTTTTCTAAATGAAGTATATCTTTGATACTATGGTCTTCTGTCATTTTTATTCTACCTTTTGGCATTAGAAATCACCTCCTTTTATTCTATCCCTAATTCTTCTTTTCTTTTTGCATATTGTTCAGGTGTCAAACCAAATTGCGCCGCTACTTTTTTTTCTATATCAGACAATTCCTTCTTTTTACTACTACCATAAACTTGACCGCTAGCACCTTCTATATAAGGATAATTTTTTATATAACCTGATTTTTTATATTGTTCTTCAACTTCTTTTTTTATTTTATCCTTTAATGTAGGATATACTGTAAGAATATAATAATCTTCTAATGTTAAAGGTTGACTTATTCTTTGTGCTATTTTTGGTTCAAGTTCCGCAAAGTCTGAATATTTCTTTTGTAATTCTCTTCTTTCTCTTTCTATTTTTTCTATTTCAAACATTCGTTTTATTTCATTACTAATTTCTTGTTTTAAAATTTTCATATCTAATTCTCTTTTCTTTTTTTCATATAATTCAGGGTCTTCATACTTTATTTTTTCTAAATCGGCTTCATTTATTTCTTTACTTTGTGCTGGATTAAACATAAGATTTTGAAAAGAAGTTCTATAATAACTTAACTCTTGCAATTGTTCATTTATTCTCTTTCGTAATTCTTCATTTTCTTTTTTTAACTCATTATATTTATCTTCAGTTTGTTCTTTAGTTAAAGAAGGTTCTTCAGATTCTTTTACGGGTTCTTGTAATCCTTGTGCGTCTTGAGATACTATTTCTGTAGTTTTTTCATTCGCCATTTTAATCACCTCCTTTATTTTATTCTACTTTAATTGTTTAACTTTTATTCTTTTTTTACTTTTTATCCTGTGCTTTTTTGTCGGCATTTTCTTTCTCCTTTATTTCATTAGGTTCAAAACTTTTTCTATATTTGAACACTCTCGTTTTTTTGAATTTGGTAGGTAATCCTCCTACAAATTCTATCAATAACTCGCCACTAAACTGTTTATCTACACAATCATTTATTACACTATTTAAAAATTTTACAGGAGTGTCTTCCATTTTTTTATACCCTTTTTATTCTTCTACCTCTTCTTCTGGAATTTCACTTATTCCAATATACCTTCCCATAAATACTTTTCGTCTTTTATCTCTAACTCTATTAGCATTTAAATTTCTTAAGTCTCGTATGAGTTTTATTATTGCTTGTTGTTTTGTTAAACGACCTTCCATAACGGCTGTTTTTGCTTCCTCAACTAATTCTTCTACATCAGAAAAATCTACTTCTGCAGGTATTTCTTCTTTTGATACTTTTTCTTTTTTTAATTCTTCTAATATATCTTTATCATCAGTTATATAAGGCATATTTAATCACCCCCTTTTTCAACTTCTTTTCCAGTTTTAATAAAATCATCAGGTATAGCAAGTAACCGTTCTTGTTCATTTATAGCACCCTGTAAATATCTTATTTCATTAAAATCATTTGACCTCAATATTTTTATTATATTCATCAATCTTTTATGAGTTACTAAATTTTCAATTATTTTCCATCCTTGCGTTTTTTTTAATTTTGACATTATCTCTGCTTGTTCTAATATTTTTTGTTTCTGTTCTTTTGTTAATTTTTTATTCATTTATTGCATTCCTTCTATTACAGGCCCGCTAGGCGACGGTGGGGAAGGAGGCAGAGGAACCCCTACTTTTCTTGTAGAGGCCCTTCTGCTAGGCTTTTGGGAAGGTGATAAAATAGGAGGTGGAGATATATCACTTTCCCCAGGCAGAGAAGATGTACGAGATAATAATTCCCTTTCTCTTTTGGCAGCTTCTATTTCAGCTTCTATTTCTTCTTTTGTTCCTATATAATCTTCATAATTTTTAATATTCATACTTAATAAAACTTCTTTTGTTAAATTGTATATTTTCCGTAAATCTTTACTTACTAATGGATTTCCTGATAAAAGAGAATATAACTGCATTTTTTCTTGCCTGTCAATTATAGGATTAGCAAATCTGCTTGCTACTAATGGTATATATTCATATTTTCCTTGAATATCTTCTTTACTTATTTCTTCAAAAATTACCTCACTAGTTCCTAAAATTTTTTTCTGTATTTCTATACTTTCAGGTAAAAATTGTTGACATAACTGAATCGTCATTTCAGCTAATTTTTTTAATGCGCCTCTTAACCTTTCTACAAAAACATCAAAACGAATATTACCTTCTTGTAAAAGTGCTAAAGTTCCTGTAGCAGTTCCTCTTCCTGTTCTATATCTTCCTCCCATACCAAGAGTATAATCAGTTACACCAGTTGCTCGTTCTATATATTCTCTTAACATCGGTTCTTCTAAAAAAGAAGAAGATTTTATATCTCCCATTTCTAATATTTGTAAATCATTTAAATCTTCTAAAAATATAGTTGCGCCTGGATATAATTCTTGTAAAGTAGGGTCAAAACCAGAACCTTTTCTTACTTTGAATATTTTCGCTATCGCTAATGCCTGATTATTTAACCTATCATTATGAACTGTATTTATTTCTGCTTGTAAACTTTCTAATCTTTCACATAAACCTATACCATAAAAAAATCCTTCTCTTGGAATTATCTTTAGTATTACAAAAGGTCGGTTCCCGTGAAGGTATGAATTTATATCTGCTCTTATCAAAGTGAGAGTAGAACTTTCTAATGTAAAAATACACTCTTCATCTATTCCATCATTATTTATATCGTACCCTCCCCAATACTCATATAATTCAAATTCCATATTTTCAAATCTATTCTCCATAGTTTCAGTAATTCCTATTGTTTCTTGTATCGTTCTATAAACTTCTTCTCTTTTATATTGTTCAGTTATTTTATTCTTTATTTCTTCTATATTATCATAAATACCTTCTAATTCTCTCTTTTTTAAATCAGACCATCTTAAATAAAATCTATGAACAATAAATTTACTTTCTTCTACGCTCCTTGCTCTTGGAGGAACTATTATATCTTGTAAAGGTATAACTTCTAATGAAGGTCCTTCATAAACTATTTCTTCTACTTCTTTAATATAATATTGTGGCTCTCTGCCTTCTATAGGTAATATTTCAACTTCTACTTCAGGAATTATCTCTTCAATAGTTCTTGTTTTTTTTATCTCTTGCTTCCAAATTAGTTTTAATACTCCAGTTCCTTCAATTAAAGTTTTCAATACCCAACTGTCAATCTTTTCTTTAAATGCCATCATAACATCCCAATAATAATTTAATATTTCTTGAACTTTAGCCGCTTTTTCTCTATTTTTTCCTTTTACTAATACTATCGGCTCAATATTAAAAATTGTTCCTAATAATCGTGCGTGAATAGCATCTACTGCTATTGCAGTAACAGGAACATGCATATTCGCAGCATTGGTCCAAGGAAAGTTAGTAGGAGTAGTTATACCCTCATATTGTTTATTCCAGTTGTCTATTCTTGTTCTTAAATCAGAAGAAGCAGTAAGCGCATTATCAATATCTTCTTTTATTTTTAACGCTATTTTTTTCCTTTTTTCATTATCTAATTTTAACTTGAAAATTTTATTTATTACATCAAATTCTGCCATCGTCTTCTATTACTGCTATTATATCAGGTTCATTTAAAGCAAGAAACTTTTTACCATCGAAAGAAAAAGTCTTCTCTTGCCTTCCTTCTTCATACATACTAAAAATTACTGTATCATTTTGTTTTATATCTAATGATATATCATCCCCTATTCCTTTTACTATACCTCTAAAATTTCTTGTTTTTGTTATATTAGGCATCCAAATACCACCTGAACTCCATTCGCCTTCCGAACTATTTTCATCTATAATTTCTACTATTACTTTATGCTTTATCGGTCTTATT
The DNA here is from genome assembly GCA_937143345.1 of uncultured archaeon. Classification (GTDB taxonomy): domain Archaea; phylum Nanobdellota; class Nanobdellia; order Pacearchaeales; family GW2011-AR1; genus CAKZRD01. The sequence continues at coordinate 1,477 of CAKZRD010000002.1, read as the reverse complement.
GTAGCCATCCCATCTCCTTTAATAACGGAATTTCTTTTTTACACCTTTCACCAATATCAGTTCTGTAACCTAAATCTTCAATATAAATCTCATCCATAATTTTATATATATTTTTTTGTGCTTCTTCAACTGTTCTTCCCTTTGCGGTTCCTACAAATATATATCCTGAACTACCTGCAGTTAAAAAATTGCCATTTTTTATCTTAACCTCCATTAAATGAATATTTCTTATATTTTCTTTATTTAAACCTTTTATCTTCATTTCATAATAATATTCCTTATATAACTTTTCATTTTCAAAAGGAAATGGAGGCGTATAACCTACAACTCCAATACAATAATTGTCAGTAGCCCGAAATTTATTCAAGGAACCATTAGCAACCCCATAATATAAATCAGATAATTTTTCTTCTGTTCCTTCTGCAAGAATAAATACAATGGGATACCCCATCCTTCCTGTAAATTCTAATACATAAACTTTTTCTGGCGTTACAATACAATTTAAATCTATCATTACTCTTTCATTATATTTTTTAAGTATAACTTCCATCTTTTCTAATGTCTCTCTAAATAACTTTATTTTATCATTTTCAAAATATAATAAAGTGCCTGTTTCTCCTGTTTGAGGCCCTAAATTTTTATTCAGTAATTTTTTATGCTCAAAATTTATATTTATCGGAAATACAAACTCATTACCATTGAAAAAACCACCTATCGCTACTTCTATCCCATCTATATAATCTTGTATTATTAACCCTTTTTTATATTTCTCTTTTGAATGTTCTAACCTATCTATAACATCTATCCCTTCATTATTTTCTCCTACATATGTTAAAAAAACTTCTGTATCATTCGGCTTTATTACATACCTCCCAGGATATTTCTTAACAAACTTTATTGCTTCATCTGTATTATTAAAAAAATAAGTATTGGGAGTATTTATTCCTAACTCATCATATATTTTAGCTTCAAATTGCCTTTCTAACTCTAACCTATCAGTAAAAGAAGAATTACCATACACTACTTTTCCTTTTCTTCTTAAATATTCTACTACTTTCCCCATTTTAACACCATCAACAACAATAAAATCAGCCCATTTTATCCAATTATAAAAATTATCTACTCTATCTAACATCCCTTCATATATTTCATAATTTTTTTTATCTCGGGTCCATACTTTTACTTTATTGCCTTCATATTTCATCCTTAAAGCAATATCATACCCGTCAGTTAAAGGAGACAACCATAAAATATTCATAACTATAAATTCAAACATTTCACAGGTCTTTTTTTACCAGTATAACGCCATAAAGGAGAACTTTTTTTCATCTTCTTTTTTCGCTCTGGTAACCTCTTTTTTTTAGTATGCCGTTCCCACCTTTTAGCAGTCCCTTTTGGAACTATCCCCTTTTTTTCTGCCCAATACATCCACCTTCTCTGTGCTTTACTTTTAAAAGGCATTTTTTTATTTCAGCTT
>CAKZRD010000001.1 GCA_937143345.1 uncultured archaeon | reverse complement strand
GGACTTTTTAGACCCACAAAACCAAAAGCTAAGATATTACAAAATCTTTTGCAATCTCATGAAATTCGTTTTGGCGATGCTTTTGAGATTTTGATAGAGGAATATTTAAAGAAGTTTAGCTTTGAAATTCTGGACAAAAAGTTTTCAACAGATGACGATGACGAACTAAATATTGATCAATGTTTTAAGAAAGATGGAAAAATTTATTTTGTTGAACAAAAAGTAAGAGATGATCATGACTCAACAAAGAAAAGAGGGCAAATACAGAATTTTGAGAAGAAACTTAATGAAATGATAAATAAGTATGGTGAGAAAAGTCTTATCGGTATTTTTTACTTTATTGACCCTGAACTAAAAAAGAACAAAAATTATTATGATACAGAACTTAAAAGAATGTCAAAAGCTTATGGTGTAGGATTACATTTGTTTTATGGTGAAGAGCTTTTTGCATTTTTAGGGCATGTAGAAATATGGCAAGAAATTTTAAAATATCTCAAAGAGTGGAAAAAAGAAATTCCTGAATTACCAGAAACTAATTTTGACTTAAATGCTGAAAGCAGTTTTGAGGAAATTAAAGACTTAAACCCTGCATGGTTTAGAAGCATTTTTGAAATTGATGAAATTTTTAATGATATTGTTTTAACAATCTTTCCTCAAAAGAAAACATTAAAACTTCTATTAGAACATTACGAATCAAAGTCTAACGAAAAAACAATTTACAAAACTCTAAGCGAATTGATAAAAAATAGAATTAACTGAAACTTCCCTCAAATCTTCTTTTTAGGAAAAAAGAAAAAAAAGCGCGCGTCTCTCTTAATACAATACCAAAAAAACTCATTTAAACCAGATGTTCTACGTAATTCTGGTTGACTCGTAGATAGCTTCAACTAAAATACAACATAATACAGGTCACCAACCCTACGAACTGAAAAATACTGCGATAATCTTTATTATTAAAATGGAATTTCTGTGAAATTCCAACCACCAAACCTCGACAATCAGCACACATAAAAACATCGTTTAAGCTAGATGTTATATAAAAAAATCGATTAATATAGAAAGTCTGGGCTTTAGAAGCCTGTAGATATTCTAAAGAATATCTCTCAAATTTTAAATCTTTTTTAAAGGTAAGCGGATGCAACTATATAATTTTTTATTAGTTAATTCAAAATATGAAGTTTTTGCATTGGTTTAAGTCATATAGAGTAAAATGAGAAAAGAGAATTTTTAAATTCTTTGAAAGTTCCTTTCTTTATTTCTTCTTTTGTTTTTTCTATTAATTTATTTATAAAATAAAGATTGTGGATTGTTGCTAATCTTTTACCTAAATTTTCATCTTCTTTTAAAAGATGGTGAATGTAAGCACGAGAATAATTTTTACAAGAAAAACAATCACAATTTTTATCTATCGGATTTTTGTCTTTTTCATATTCTTTTCTTAAAATTCTTAATTTTCCTTTCCATGTTAAAAGTAACCCATGTCTTGCTGATTTCGTCGGAAATCTTGAATCAAAACAATCAATTCCAAGGGAAATTGCTTCTAAAATTTCGATTGGACTACCAACACCCATCAAATAACAAATTTTTTCTTTACCAATAATTTTTTTATGAATTTTTATCATTTCTTTTTGTTCTTCTAAACTCTCACCTAAAGCTAAACCGCCAATAGAATATCCGTCGAAATCGAGTTCTTTTAGTTTTTTTGTTGAAATTTCTCTTAATTTTTTATTTACTCCGCCCTGAGTTATCGCAAAGAGAATCTGTTTTTTATTTCTTTTTGCCTTTTTACATCGAAGAGCCCATTTAAGTGTTTTTTCTATATCATCAGAAATTTTTTCTTCGCTATCATATGGAAAAGGCATGGAGTCAAGACACATCATCACATCAGAATTTAAATCTTCTTGAATTTTAATTGCTTTTTCGGGAGTTAAAAAAATTTTTTGTTTTGAGAAAGGGTCTTTAAAGAAAATTCCTTCTTCTGAATTTCCTAAATATAACGAAGGAGAATACATCTGAAAACCGCCGGAATCTGTAAAAACAACCCCTTTAAAATTCATAAAATTTGAAATTCCTCCGAATTTTTTTATTAATTTTTCTCCAGGTCTTAAATGAAGAACAAAAGAGTTTGATATAATTGCTTTAAATTGCATCTCTTCTATTTCTTTAGATGAAATATTTTTTACATAAGTTTTTGTCGCAACAGGCATAAAAAAAGGAGTTTCTATTTCTCCAGATTTCGTTTTTAATATTCCAATTCTAGCGTTTGTTTTTTTATCTTCTTTTTTTATTTTAAAAGAACTCATTTTGCTATAATCCAAATGTTTTTATCTTCTTTTTCACTTAATATTGAAAAACCAACGGATTTTAGTTCTTCTTTCAATTCATTTATATCATAAATGTAATAATAACGATTATAAGATTTACCATTAATTTTCCAAGGAATAAGAATTTCTTTTTTTTTATTTCTTATTTTTTTATGATTTTTACTCCAAACACTTATTAAAAGTTCTCCTTCTTTTTTTAAAACTCTTCTTATTTCTTTTAACAAAAAAATCCTTCTTTCTTTTTTTTGAATACAATGTAAAACGGAAATACAAATAACATAATCAAAAAAATTTTTTTTGAAAGGAATTTTTTCGTTGGATATTTTTTTGAGAGTTAATTTTATTTTTGCTTTTTTTTCTGCAAGTTCTAACATTTTTTCTGAAAAATCCGTCGCATAAAAATCAAGAAAATCACTTTTTATGAAATGCCTTCCACTTCCGCAACCTAAATCTAGCACTTTTCCTTTTTTATTTTTTAAAAATTTAACTACTTCTTCCAAAGGTTTTTCTCTATAAATTGCCCACTTTTCACTTATCTTATCCCAAACTTTTTTTTGATTTTCTATTTTCATTTTCGAATTCTAAAATTAAAAGTTCTTCAAACCATATTTTTTTTCTTTCAATGATTTTGAAATTAAACTTTTTAATTCTATCTAAAGGAGTTAAAGAAGAAACCAAAAGAAATATTTTTCCTTTATTTTTTAGATGTGAAAAAGCATTTTTTAAAAAATTTAAAGAGATTTCGTCTCCCCTTTTACCTCCTGTAGTTTCAATTTTGCTATCTTGCGGTTCTTTTGGATCTTCCGGAAGATAAGGTGCATTAAAAATTATCAAGTTAAATTTTCCTTTTATGTTGGAAAATAAATCTGATTGAACAGAACGAAAACCTTTTTTTCTTAAGATTTTTATTGAATCTTTTTGTATATCAGCACAAAAAATATTTTTTTTAGGAATGAATTTAGAACAGGTTTCTGCTAAAATTCCTGTCCCGCTGCCCATATCCAGAATTTTAATTTTTTCTTTTTTTATCCTAGAAAAATATTTTTCTAAAAATTCAGCAAAAAAGAAGGAATCTTCAGAAGGTTTATACATGTTAAGTTTTTATTTTTGAAAAAAGTTCCATTAATTCTTCTCTGAAGTACCAACCTGCAAAAGATAGAGCTCCTAAAAAAATTAATAATATTAAGATTATCAAGAATAGTTTTTTATTGTTTTCTTTTGTTTTTTCTGTTCCAAGAGATAGGGAAGTATTCAAGTCAATTATTTGTTTGGCCTCATTAAAAGCTTGCTCAATATCTTGCGGGGAATAACCAGCATTGATAAAACCTTGCACGAGGAAGTTTATGTTTTTTCCTGTCTCAATGTAATGTATAAAAGCACCTGTTAAATCATTCATATCTCAATAAAAGAAAAATCTTTTAATTGATAAACATTTTTCCCTTTTTTATAACCAAGTTCCTCAGAAAGTTCAACCATCGGAGAAGTTTTTGAAAAATCGCCGTGAGATGGAATAATATTTTCAGGGTGAAGAAGTTTTATTAAATCCCTTAAATCTTCCCTTCCAGCATGACCAGAAACATGAACATCTCTAAAAATTCTTACTTTTCTTTTTTTGAATCTTTCTTCCATATTTGTGAAATTTTTTTTATTTATTTCTGTTGGAATAACGCTTGAAGAAAAAATAAGATTATCATCTGGATTAAAATGAAAAGGTAATTGGTTTTTTGAAATTCTTTCTAAAATAGAACCGGGTTCTCCTTGATGACCTGTGCAAACTATTAAATAATCTTTTCTTTTTCTCTCAATTTTTTGTAATTCCTTTTCTACCTGTCTTTTATAAGCACAAATTTTAACATTATTTAAGAAAGGGGCTATACCAACTTCTTTTGCTGCTTTAGAATATTTATTTAAACTTCTTCCTAAAAAAACAATTTGTCTTCCCAATTTTTCCCCAAATCCAACTATGCTTTTCAAACGTGCAATATGCGATGAAAACGTAGTTACAAAAATTGCTGAATTTTCTTTCCCTATACCAAATAAAACTTCTTCCAATAAATGTTTTGCAATTCTTTCCGACGGAGTTTTTCTATCTGTGCCAGAATAAAGAGAATCAACAACCAAGGCTTTGACACCTTGTTTTGATAGTTCTTTTAATTTTTGGTAATTTGGTTTTAAACCAATAATAGGATTATCGTCGAGTTTAAAATCGTTTAAATAAAGAAAATTGCCTTCTTTTGTTTCAAGAGAAATCATACTTGTTTGTGGTGTTGAATGAGTTATATTTACGAATTCTGCTTTATAAGTTTTTTTTATTCCTTTTATTTCAATAGAGTTGTTTGGTTGAACTGTTTTAATTTTGTTTCTTAAAAAAATGTTCGCATCAAAAGACAAAGAATCTAAAACTTTATTTGTAAAAGGTGTTCCGAAGATAGGAGCGTTATACCTATTAGAGATAAAAGGGACTGCGCCCAGGTGGTCTAAATGGGCATGACTAATAAATTGCGCTCTAACTTTATGAGCAATGTTTTCAATAATCTCATCTGAAGGAATCGCACCAACTTCTCTCAATTTTTCTTCAGTTAAGTTTTCTTTTTCTCTTTCTTGCATTTCAACGACTGCTGGAAGAAAAAAACCTTCGTCGAATATAAAAGCGTCTTCTTTTGTTTCAAGAAGGGTCATATTCTTTCCGACTTCAGAAAAACCGCCTATTGCTCTTATTTTCATTAAAATGTAGGGATTTTCATCTTTTTAAAGCTTAATAAAAAAAGAAAAATTTAAAAAATAGAAAGGTTATATCTTTTTATGAAAAAAAGAGTAATAAAAAAAGAAAAAAAGATTTTTTTTCTTATTCTGGCAATTTTTATGGTGGCCGTTCTTCTTTTTTTTGCTATGAAGATAAATAAAGATTACTCGACAAAAAAAGTGGAAGCAAAAGAAGTTGAATGCTATAGTGATAAAGAATGTTTGGTTATAAAAGGTGGGTGTTGTCCTTGTGAAAAAGGTGGAAGTCCAAGGTGTATTCCACAAACAAAATTGTTTGATTTTAGTAAAATGCTAGAGAAATGTTCTCCTAATGGAAGTTGCTTCAATGAAGACTGTGGAAAAATAAGTTGTAGTTGTACGAATAACAAATGTATTGGTAAAAGAATATAGAAAAAATATTTAAACAAAAAAATTGTTTTTTTTATATGAAAAAAAGATATTGTTTTTATTTTGTGCTTTTATTATTCATTCTGATTTTTTTTAGTGGAGCAAAACAATTAAAAAGAGAAGATATAAAAATTTCTTCTGAAATATTTGAGGTTGCAAAACAAAATGAAGAAAAAATAAAAGTTATAGTTGAATTAAACGATAATGTCATAGAAAAAAATTTTTTTGGAATTTCTTCTTTAAAAAAACTTGACAAAAATTCTTTTATTAGTGAAAAAAAAATTCAAAAGAAAGTAAAGCATAATTTTATTTATTCAAACTCTTTTTCTGCGGAACTTTCCTTGGAGGAGATCGAAAAGCTCTCAAAAGAACCAGAGGTTAAAAAAATTTATTATGATTACCCTGTGCAGATTTTTCTTCAAAATTCAACAAAAATTCTCGGAGCAAATGAAAGCTGGACATTTCAGGCCGATGGAATAAACTTGACAGGAAAGGGACAATCTGTTTGCGTTATTGATACTGGAATTGACTATAAACACAACGATTTTGGGGGTTGCGAGAGAATATTCTCTAATACGAGCTTTGAACAAGATATAGATCCATTAACCTCTCCAAATTATCCAAATAATTATCCAAACTATAACGATGATTGTAAAAACACGCATAATATTTCAGTTGTAAATGCCGATAGAATGGGAATATATTTTAGCGAATTGAATATTTCTTCTAATGATTATTTAATATTAACAGACGATAGAGATAGTCTTTTTTGGTCATTTACGAACATTAGCGAATTTAACAGGAGCATTATTACTCCAACTAATAAAATTAAATTATATTTGTGTACAAATTCAACAAATGGAAAAGGATATAATATAACAAGAATAATGGCTTATAATTTGACGAAAAATTGTAGTAAAGTTATTGATGGTCATGATTTTTATAACGGAGATTTTGATCCCCTCGATGATCATGGACATGGGACCCATGTTTCTGGAATTGTGGCAGCAAACGGAAATATAAAAGGTGTTGCGCCAGAAGCGAAAATTGTTGCTGTTAAGTCTCTTAACTCTGCTGGTAAGGGTTATTTTTCAAATATTTTGGCAGGAATAGAATTTTGTATAAATAAAAGCGATGAATTAAATATTTCTGTAATAAGTATGAGTTTGGGATTTGATTGTACAAGCTGTCCTTCTTGTTGTTATGATAGTTATTGTGATTCTGAAGATGATTTAATATCAAGAATTGTTGATTTAGCTGTTTCAAAAAACATTTCAGTAGTTATAGCAATAGGGAATAACGGAAATAGCACCCATATCTCAAAACCATCCTGCATTAGAAACGTAACGCGTGTAGGAAGTTCTATCAAATTAGACGATTCTCTTTCTTTTTTTTCAAATCGTTGGGGTTTAGAAATGTTAGTTGCCCCCGGGAGCAACATAAATTCAACAAAAAGAAACGGCGGGTATGAAATAATGAGTGGAACTTCTATGGCAACACCCCATGTTTCTGGAGCAATAGCTGTAATAAGACAATATTTACAAATGACAAATAGAACGATGACTTCGAAAGAGATTGAAGCTATTTTGAACTTAACAGGAAAGAATATTTTACAAGATGAAAGGATTTATAAGAGAATTAGCTTAAAAGATGCTCTTCTTCAAATCGATGTTAGTCCGCCAGTTTTAAATTTTTCGGCAATTGAAAATAACTCAAAAATTTTTGAAAGAAATCTAACATTTAATTATTCTGTAGAGGATTGGCAACTGTCAAATATAACTCTCATCTTAAAAAATTCTTCCAACGAAATATATTTCAATGAAACAAAAGAAATTTCTGGAAGAACAAACAATGGTTTTTTCTCAGTTGATGGAATTATTACAGGAAATTATTCATGGTATTTGAAAGCATCCGACCTTAAAGGAAACTTTTTTTCAACAAACATAATGAATTTTATGGTTTTAGATAATTTTAATTTAATCTTGTTACCTTCAAATAATACTTATACAAAAACTCAAGAAATAAATTTTTTTTGTAATGTCTCTTCAAGGTATAATTTAACAAACATAACAATTTACCTTTGGAATTCTTTTAATGAACTTTTAAAAAATGAAACAAAAATTGTCTACGGAAAAGAAAATTTTTCAATAATGAATTATTCTTTTTCAAAAGAAGAAAATTATATTTGGGGTTGTAAGGTTTTTAATGAATATAATGAAATCGAATTTGTTAATCACACAATAAAATATGATGTAACTTTACCGACTATACTTTCTTTGGAGGTTTCTAAGACACATAATTCGGCTTCTATTTTTTTAGAAACAAACAAGGAAACTAATGCATCAATAGAGATTTTTGGAAAAGAAAACAAAGCTGATTCTTCTTTTTCTTTAGAAAAAACTTTTTCTTTTACAGGACTTTCTTCAAGTACTAATTATTTTTTTAATGTAACTTTTTGTGATAGAGCAGGGAATTGTAATTTTTCAGGAGGGAGTTTTAGAACAAATGATTCTCCTTCTTCTGGTGGTAGAAGTTCTTCTAGTGGTGGAGGCAGGGGCATGATAAGTCAGAGCAATAATCAAAAAAGAGAAATTTTTCTTTCTTATTGGGAGATTTTTATGGGAGTTTCAGAAGAAATTTCAAAAGAGCAAGAATTAAAATTTTCATTAGGAAGAAAAAATCATAGTTTAAAAATTAATTCAATCTCAAATAATTCTGTTAGTTTAACAATTAGAAGCGATCCAATAACTTTTATAATTTCTGTTGGAGAAGAAAAAAAATTAAATTTAAGCTCAGAAGATTATTACGATTTGTCTATTAAACTAAACGAGATAAAAAACGAAAAAGTTAATTTAACAATAAGAGAGATTAGGGAAGAGATTGTTAATGGGAAAAAAGACGAAAAAAAAGAAGTTATTTCCAATGTTGAGAATACAAAATCAAAAAATAGCTACGAAAATTTGTTATACAAAAAATTTTTGATTTTTTTAATTTATTTTTTTATAGTAATTTTCCTTATTTGTATAATTTACAGAATAGCAAAAAGAATAAAAAGAAAAGATTCATTAGAAAAAAATGAAGAATCCGAAGATTAACACTAGTGCAAGAGACAACAGAAGATATTTTTTAGTTGATTGTGATGACGAAAAAAAAATAGAAGAGGCAATTCTTAAATATATTGGAATATTAGGAATGGCAAAGTCATCCTATGTTTTTGTAGAAAAAAAAGGAAATTATATTATTGGTTCTTGTGTTAGAGAAAAACTTAATGATGTTCTTGCTTCTCTAGCTTTTTCGCAGTTAAAGGTTAAAATTGTTTCTGGGACAATAAAGCGATTAAACAAAAAACTTAAAAACAAGATATAATTTAAGATAAATAGGTTTTTATGGAAGATATTCAACATCAAGTAATGGGGTATGATAGAGCAGCGACTATGTTTGCTCCAGATGGGCATATTTTACAAGTTGAATACGCTGAAAAAACCGTTCGTTTAGGAAGCCCTTCTATAGGTTTCGTTTGCAAAGACGGCGTTGTGCTTGTTTCTGATAGAAGACAAAAGGATAAGTTAATAATAGAAACATCTTCAAACAAAATCTCTCAGATAGATGATCACATAATGTGTGTTGCTGCAGGAATTCTTTCAGATGCTAGAATTTTAATTGATAAAGCGAGATTATTTGCTCAACAGCATAAGCTTGTTTACGACTCTCCTGCGCATATAGAATCAGTTGTGAAAGAAATATCTGACATAAAACAACAGTTTACACAATATGGGGGAACAAGACCCTTCGGAACTTCCTTAATGATTGCAGGCGTAGATAATGATGTAGAACTTTTTGTTACAGATGTTACTGGGAATTATTTGAGATATAGGGCGTGGGCAATAGGAGAGGAAGATGAAAAATTAAAAGAGAAATTAAGAGAAGAGTATAATGAAAATTTGACTTGCAATGAAGCTGTTGTGGTTGCTCTTAATATTTTCAAGAGAGTTTATGGAGACAAATTTGAAAAAGAGAGATTTGATATAGGAATAATAAGAAAAAATAGCAAGAAATTAGAAATAAAAAACGGCAGCGACTTTTAGATAATGAGATGGTACAAACAACAGCAAGAATTAGACGAGGAAAAAACAATTTTGAAATTTTGGTTGATTTAGAAGAAGCATTGAAATTTAAACAAGGCGAAGGAAATATTTCAAAAGCTGTTTTGACAAATGATATTTTTTATGACTTAAAAAAAGGAGAACATGCAGCAAAAGATATTTTAGAAATAGAGTTTGGAACATCTGATTTTTATGAAATTTGTGAGAAAATAATAAAAAATGGAGAGGTTGTTCTTCCTTCTGGTTATTTAAAAGAAGAAACAGAAAGAAAATACAAGCAAATTGTTGATTTTTTGTCTAAAAACGCGGTTTCTCCTCAAGGAATTCCTTACACTCCAGATAGAATAATGAAAGCTCTTAAAGAGGCGAAAGTCAATGTTAAAAATAAACCTATTGAGAGTCAAATTAGCGAGATTATTTCCGAATTACAAAAAATTCTTCCTATAAAGATTGAAATGAGAAGAGCTAAATTAACAATTCCTTCTCAGTATGTTGGTAGAGCATATGGGATTGTAAATGAATTTAAGGAAAGTGAGGAATGGCTTTCTAATGGAGATTTAGTTGTTAATGTTAGTGTGCCTGCAGGATTTTTAATAGACTTTTATGATAAAGTCAATAAATTTACTCATGGTGCTTGTTTATCTGAAGAGTTAAAATAATTTTTATAAAACTTCAAAAAATTACACAGGGCTAATTTGTTAGGATGTGAGATTATATAGGGAAAATAAAGAAAATATTTTTAAATATCTTTATATTTTAAATTTAATGAAAAAAAGAGAAATGAAAAAATATTCTTAGGGGTTCTTTTTATCTTAGCAATAACAGGAATCTTTTTTTCTCTTATAGGTTTTTGGAGGATAGTAGATTTTTTCATGAAGGAAATTTTTCGAAATTATTTTAGCAAATTTTTACAAAGGGAAAGGCGATAGAATTATCTAAACAGTTTTTGAATTTAAACAATTTTAAAATAGAAATGTATGACTCTGCGCTATCTTTTTATTCAAAAGATAACACTTATTCATTTTTAGAGAGTAATATAGGAAAGCGTGAAGCGGTAGAATATTATAAAAAAAATAATCTTTCTTTTAATTCTTATATGGTTCGCTTTTTTAAAGAAATGGAAATTGAAGAATTTTTTGTAGGAATTGATTCACAATCCGGAAGAATTGTTTTCTTTGAAAATATTATTTAGGAGAAAGAAGAAAGGCAAAACTTAGAAAAAGAAGCAGTTAATAAATTCTTGGTTAGGAAATGAAGAATATTTTACAATTATGGAAGAAATCAAAGAAAATTTTAAATGAGCAAATATAGCCATTTTTGATATGGCCTGAGTCTTTTTCATAATATTTTTCTTTATTAAAACAAAAGTTTTATACTTCGAAAAATATTTAAATAGAACAAATAAAAAAAGATTTATGAAAAAAGGAAAAAAAATTTCTGGTGGAAAGTATAAGAAATCTAGAAAAAAAAGAAAACATGAATTAAGAGGTTATCCTAGAAATGTAAAACTTGGAGAAAGAAAAACAAAAAAAATAAGGATTCGGGGAGGAAAAACCAAATTAGTTCTTCTTTCAGATAACAAAATTAATTTAATTATTAATGGAAAAGCTAAAAAGGCAAAAATAAAAAATGTAATTGAGACTCCATCAAATCGTTTCTTAGCAAGACAAAATATAATAGTAAAAAGCGCAATTATTGAAACAGAATTTGGGAAAGCTAAAGTTACAAATAGACCAAGTCAAGAAGCACAAATACAAGGAGTTTTATTAGAAAAAGAATAACTTTTTTAAATAGCCTCTCTTTATTTTTTTCATGGTTTCGCTAAAAGAAATAAAAAATTGGTCAGTTAAAATTGAAGAGCAAATAACTGAAGAATGGAAAAAAACTATTGATTTTTCTTTCGATGAAAATACTAAAAAGAAAATTTATTCTATTGATACTCCTCCACCTTATGTAAATTCCCCAATACACATGGGGCACGCAGTAACCTATTCTTTTATGGATTTCTTTGCTCGTTACAAAAGAATGAAGAACTTTGAAGTTTTATTTCCTTTAGGTTTAGACAATAATGGTTTACCTATAGAAACAGCTGTAGAAAAAAAATACAAAATTTCTATTTTTAACATAGGGAGGGAAGAATTTATTAATTTATGTAGAAAAATGTTAGATGAAGCAGGTACAGAATCGATAGATAGTTTTTATAGAATAGGAATCTCTTTCAACTCTTACAAAAAAGGAGAAAAGTTAGGTGAAATATACGAAACAGACTCTTCAAATTATAGGGCCTTGACACAAACAACTTTTATTGAACTTTATAAAAAGGGTTTAATTTACGAAGATAAACGAATAAATAACTGGGATCCAAAGTTGAGAACAACTATAGCAGATTCTGAAATCTCTTACGAAGAAATCCCATCAGTTTTTTGTTATGTAAAATGGAAAGTTAAAGAAACAGGGGAAGAAATAATTATCGCAACAACAAGACCGGAATTGATATGTACTTGCGGAATGGTTATTTTTAATCCAGAAGATAAAAAATACAAAAATTTAGATGGAAAAACAGCAATTTCTCCAATTTTTAACCAAGAAGTTCCAATAAAAGCCCACCCATTAGCAAAAATAGATAAGGGAAGCGGATTGGTTATGATGTGTTCTGCTGGAGATTTGTCAGACATACAATTTTTTAGGGAGATGAATTTGAAATACAAAATTGCTATAAATCAAGACGGAAAAATGAACAAGCATGCAGGAATTTTAGAAGGTTTAAATGTTAAAGAAGCAAGAGAAAAGATTATTTCTCTTCTAGAAGAAAAAAAACTAATTGTAAAAAAAGAAAAAATTCTTCATAGAACCCCAATTTCAGAAAGAAGCGGGGCAGAAGTCGAGTTTATAGAGATGTCAGAACTTTATTTAAAGCAATTAGATTTTAAAGAAGAAATAAAAAAATTTTCAAAAAAAATAAAATTTTATCCTGAATCAGCAAGAAGAATTCTTGAAAATTGGATTGATTCTATAAATATCGATTGGCCCATTTCTCGACGAAGATATTATGCTACTCCAGTTCCATTATGGTGTGCTAAAAAGGATGGAAAAATTTTTATTGCAGTTCCCGAACCTGGAAGATATTATCAACCGTGGAAGGAAAAAGTTCCAGAGGATGCTGAGGTTTTCATCGACGGGAAAAAAACTGGAAAAAAAGTTTATTCAAAAGAGTTTTCTTCATTAGATTGGAAAGGTGACGAGAGAGTTTTAGATACATGGATGGATTCTTCTATTACAGAACTTTTTATAATAGGTTATAAAAGAAAAATGTCTAGTTTTGAAAGATTTTTTCCTGTTACCTTAAGGCCTCAGGGGAAAGAAATTGTTAGAACCTGGCTTTATTACACTTTGTTGAGAAGTTATTTGGAAACAAAAAAGATGCCTTTCGAGGAATGTTGGATTCACCAACATATTTTAGACACAAAAGGTAGAAAGATGTCTAAATCTCTTGGAAATGTTATCGATCCACAAGAAATTTTAAGAGAGTTTGGAAGTGAAGCATTTAGATTATGGTGTGCAACAGAAGGCGATTTATCTAAAGGAGATGTTTGTTGTTCAAAAGAAAGAATTAAGTCAGAATTAAAAACAATAAATAAAATATTAAATGTTGCCAGATTTGTTTCACAATTTGAAAAGATTAATGAAAAACCAAAACTAACAAAATTAGATGAGCTATTTATATCTTATGTTGAAGAATTAACAAAAAAATTAGAAAATTCTTTCGAAATTTATGAAATTCAAGATATTGCTAGAGAATTAAGAGAATTTTTGTGGGAAACTTTTGCTTCTCATTATATAGAAATTGTTAAAGGAAGGGCTTACAACAGCGAAAAGTTTTTTTCAGATGAAGAACAAAAATCTGCGATATATTCACTTCATTATATTTTCGAGAGATTTTTAATTTTAATTTATCCCTTTATTCCCAAAATTTCTTATTTAATACTCAAAGATTATAACAAAAACATAAAAGAAATAAAATGGCCTGATTCAAAAAAGAGTAAAAATGACGTTCATTTAGTTAAAAAAATAATAGAATTTAATTCAACAGTTTGGAAAATTAAGAAGGAAAAAGGAATTCCTCTAAACAAAGAGATAGAAAAAGTTAAAATACCTGAAGAATTAAAGGATTTTGAAAAGGATTTAAAATTTTGTCATAAAATAAAATGATAAATAAAAAAGAATTGCTTAAAGAATTAAGAGATAAATTTGAGAAAACAAAAAAGAAATTTGGATTTAAAGCTACTTTCGAGGAAATTAATTCTATTTCTTTTTTAGAAGATCTTGTTTTAGCAAATGGTTTTGTAAGCGAACAATTTTCTAGACAGATGATTAACAGAATTGTAGAAGTGTATTCTAGCTGGTTAAGCGAATTTTATTCATGGCTTTATCCCCAACCAACAGATAGCATTCATTTACACGAAAGCAAAAAGTTAACACAAGAAGAAAGAAAAGAAATTTTAAATTTGATTGAAAGAATAATGTATTTAATAAGAAAAAATAAAAGAATTGCTTTTGATAATCTAAATGAAAAAGGAAGATTCGTTGACGAGCTTGTTGAATTCGATAAAAAATATTTTAACCCTTTTCTTTTAAAGTTCAGTAAAAAATTCGAAGATTTTTGGAAGGAAGAGTCGGAAAAAAATTCCAAATAGTTTATAAATTAGAACACAATTTTATTTAGATGGATGAAAAAGAAAGATATGAATTTGAAGAAACTCTTAAAGAGCTTGAAAGTTATAGAGGAAGACATACAGAGTTAATTAGTGTTTTAATTCCACAAAGTTTTACAATACACCAAGTAGCAAAACAGATAGAAGATGAAAAAGGAACAGCTACAAATATTAAATCAAACTCGACGAGAAAAAATGTTTTAGACGCATTAGAAAAAATTTCAAGGCAATTAAAAATGTTTAAACAAAGCCCAGATAATGGGCTTGCTCTATATGCGGGAAATGTTTCTGAAGTAGAAGGAAAAGATGATTTAAGAATTTGGACAATAATTCCACCAAAACCTTTGAAAGTTAGAGCTTATCGTTGTGATCAAACGTTTTTAATTGAACCTTTGAAAGAGATGATAGAAACAAAAGATGTTTATGGTTTAATTTTAATTGAGAGAAAAGAAGCTACAATAGGCCTTCTTGAAGGAAAGTCAATAAAACTTATAGATACTTTAACTTCTGGTATCCCAAGCAAATTTAAGGCAGGTGGGCAGTCAAGCCAAAGATTTCATAGGATTACCGAAGGTATGGCAAAAGAATTTTTCAGAAGAGTTGCTGATGCTGTTAAAAAATATTTTTTTGATTTAAAAAATTTAAGAGGTATTTTGGTAGGCGGACCAATTCCAACAAAAGAAGAATTTTTAGAAGAAGGAAATTTAGTTACTGCTTTAAAAGAAAAAGTTATTGCGATTAAAGATATTGGTGATAGTGGAATGCCTGGATTAAAAGCTCTTGTTGAAGCAAGTAGCGATGTTCTCCAGGAGCAAGAAATCATAAAACAAAAAAATATTTTAGATGAATTTTTTAGAGGGTTAAATAAAACCCCTGATAAAACTTCTTATGGGGAAAAAGAGGTCGAGCAAAGATTAAATGAAGGTTCTGTTGAGAAATTAATATTATCCAAAACAGCTTTATCAAGAGAAAAAATAAAACATTTTGAAGAGT
This sequence comes from uncultured archaeon, assembly GCA_937143345.1. Taxonomy (GTDB): domain Archaea; phylum Nanobdellota; class Nanobdellia; order Pacearchaeales; family GW2011-AR1; genus CAKZRD01. The sequence continues at coordinate 359 of CAKZRD010000001.1, read as the reverse complement.
TAGCAAAAAAAACTTCCGTCAAAGTTTATTTAGTTTCAAATGAAACTGCAGAAGGTGTTCAGTTTGATAATATTGGAGGGATTGGGGGAATTTTAAGATATTCTGTATATAGCTAGTTTTATTAATCTTCTGAGATAAAGAAGAATTTTATTATTTCTTCAGAAAGATAGTTTTTCAATTACTATAATAATTACTGTATGTTTTTAAGTGGTTAGACAAAAAAATTTATTAAGCTGTAGATATCAGCATCTACTATTTTTTCATTGTCTTTTTGTGTTGATAAAAACATAAACCATGAAATATAAATTAAAAAAATAAAAAAAGAAAAAAGAGAAAAAATAAAAACTATCTCTTACTTG